>JAAXIA010000155.1 GCA_012270595.1 Rhodanobacteraceae bacterium
ATATTGAAGATGATAAAGCCAGCAAAAACGAGCGGCACGACCAGTTGCGCATGGAAGTGACTACTGACCGCCAGTACAAGCAGACCGATAAAAGAAAGCAGGAAACCAGATTTTTGCAATGAAACACGTGGCATTCTATCAATGGCAAAAATGGACAGAAAGGCACCAAAGGCCACGAATGCATTAACAAATAAAGTGCTTTCGATAATAGTACTGGCGTTACTCATGAGGCTACCGCCATCACCCAGATGAAGTGCGCCGAGAATGGCCGGTGTAAACAAACCGACGCCATAATAGGAAATATCCATCAAAAACCAGCACAAGCATAAAGCAATGGTAGCCTTGAGATAGTTATGCGAGAAGAGCTTCCGATACTCGGTTTTGAGTTTTTCCTGCTTCCCGCTGCGCAAACGCCTGTTGATTTTCCAGATAAAACTTTCGGGCAAACGGTAGCGGATAATCAAGGTGACCAGTGCAGGAAGGGCGCCAAAGGCAAACATGTAGCGCCATACATCCAGTTCGTGGTGGATGGAGAAAATAAGGTAGGCGATGCCGACCCCAATGGGTGATGCCAGGCAGTTGATAAACATGGCACTGGCCATGAGTTTGCCGCGTGACTGCCTGGGCGACATTTCTGCTAGGTAGGCAGCGCAGATGGGGTAATCTGCACCGATACCAAAGCCAACCAGAAAACGAAAGGCACATAGTGCATAAATATTCCATGAGAAAGCAGACAGCAAAGCGGCCACAACAAATAATATAAAGTTCTGCACCAGCATGGCTTTACGCCCCAGATGATCGGTCACGCGCCCGATTAAAACGGCTCCCAACGCTGCGCCAATAGGGGCGGCAGCCTGGACGACACCAAGCCATGCGGGTGCGATATGTAAATCCCTCTGAAAAAAAGGTTCTGCGACAGAAGTGATGTAAAGATCAAAACCATCGATGAAGAGCCCAAGTGCACAGACAATCCATACTCTTACCAGGAGGGATCTCGAAATTGGGTTATCTGCAAGGAACGGTTGCTCTTTCATGAGATAAAGCTCTCGTGTGGAAGCGGTTAAATGTCTGGTTTTCCGCACACTTCCAGCGCACGCACAGCGAAGTGGCCATGGAGAGTTACTCATCATGTCACGGCGTGGCGCGTTGGTATGTCAGTACGGAATCCAGGTTAGGCAGGGAAGATGGCAGTTGCATCGTTATACGGACCAGTCGCGACCGATCACCATAGGGTATTATCTTATTATAGTGATTGCTGGGGAACACGTTAAGCCCTGTGATCGTTAGTTCCGCTACCCTGACTGTTGACGGCAACGTCATTGATCTTAAATACAATCGCTGCTGCGATCCCGGGACCGTTGCCACCTTACCCTGTGCCGGGCCTAACACACATTGATCCTGTTGTGTGCTTGCCTTTTGTGAACTCTGCTGGTGATAAGAGTGTGGGTGCGATGAGCATGGCCGCCCAGTCGACGCATTTCTTCATGGTCTCGTTTTGATGGAAGGCCACCAGCAAAAGATTCACATTTCGCGCATGATACTAATCGATTCATTGACGCGGGAAACATGACCATAGATGTCGCGGAAGTACACAAGCTCTTCACAGAAATTCACGCACACATGGGCATGTGAAGGTCATCAACCATAAAGCCCGATCCCGCCATATAACCCAAAGCCAAGGTCTCCACAGCGCACAATCATAGGGGATGCCGCGCTGCTGCGCGCTATCTGTCACGGCTTTATGCATTATTGCGGAGCAAACCCCAGCTCATTGCCAACCAGACCGGTAATGCAAACAACACCCAAGGCTGGTTTTGCTGCACCACACCGGGTAGAAAATGTATCAGCATAGCGACAAGCAGGGCCAGAAGTTGCAGGACAAGCACTGCCCTGACGCGTCGGCGGTTCTGGCTACGCCTTCGCATTGCTGGCAGCAAGGTGAAGGCGAGAGGGTTAAATAACAGCAGGTTGGCATTAGCCCAGCATGCGTGATGAGCCGTTAGTGTCCACAATCCCAGTAACACCAGCCCGACCATTCCGGCAACAAACAGATACAGCGCACCGAGCAAGCTAAAACCGGAGCACCCATAGCAGGAAGTCAGCAGCAATAGCGTGCCGATCAATAAGCCTGCCACACCCAGCAACCAGCGCAGATCAGGAGCCTGGGTGGGTGGCTCGGGGATACGACCAGGTGATAACACACGTTCCCGCGTCACCAGGCGTCGATGGTTGGCCAGAGTGATGCGCTGCAAACCGGCTTGCAGTTCCATGGGAAGAAAAGCTTCCTGCCACGCCGTCAGCGGCTGGTCGGCATAGGGACCAAGCCCAAGATCAATGAGCAACATGAGCCAGGGCTGTGAGCTCATCAGGCGGTCGGTTTGCTGGCGATAACTCATGCCACCAAGGTGTCCCGTGAGTGCGGTTTTGAGCGTATCGCCCAGGGCATGGTTTAGTGCGTCCCGTACGCGGGTTGCGCAATTATCAACGTAATAATCGTAACGATAATTGACGTTTTGCGGGAGCAGGTTCCACAGCAAAAAATGACGCAGTGCAACGGCTTGTGACGGACTGAAAGCCAGTTGCTGACGAACTATCGACCGTCCTTCGCGTCGATATACTGCTTCTTCTGGCGCACTGTACTGTGCTTCCATCTGATAAATCATGTGTCCACGTGCGAAATTGAGAAAAAAGTTCTTCTGGTTAAAGTCGAACATGCCATAGTTGAAGTTGATCGACTGGCCGCTAATGCGGTCGCGTAGTTGCAGCGAGACATGGCCAAAACGCTCCCAATAAATGGTGCCGGGGCCATAGGTTACCAATGCGACCTGAAGATTGGATCCCGCGGTATGAACCACCCCTGCACGCACAGAGATGACGGTGAGAAAGAACAAAACACATAGCGGAGCAATGAAGCGCACGAGACAAGCTCTTCTCCATGAATGGGCAAACAGGCTACACACAAAGCACGTAAAACGGCAGCAGGTGACAAAAAAAAGCGGAGCAAATGCCTGCGGTGGCATCGCTGTAAAGGCCATTTAATCTCCAAGGCGACTCACATGGAACTGCTGTATGCGGCGATCATTGGCACGGGTGACATGAAACAGGAGATTTCTGGCAAGGATCTCTTCACCAGCTTCGGGCAGGTGACCGAAGCGTGATGTGATAAGACCGCCGATGGTATCGAACTCAGTATCGGAAAACTGACTACCGATTTCCTTGTTGAAATCCTCAATGGGCATGAGTGCATTGACCAGCCAGGAGCCGTCGTCCTGGACGTGGATGAGTCCGAGTTCTTCCTCATCATCATGTTCATCGTCGATCTCGCCGACAATTTGTTCGAGCACATCCTCGATGGTAAGCAGACCGGCCATGCCACCATATTCATCCACCACCAGCGCCATGTGATTGCGGCTACGACGAAACTCGGAAAGTAGCACATTAAGGCGCATGGATTCGGGTATCAGCATGGCCGGACGCAAGATGGCGTGAATGTCGAAAGCGCTATCATCGCTGAAGAACTTAAGCAGGTCCTTGGCTAGAAGGATACCAAGGATCTCATCCTTGTCCTCGCCATGCACTGGAAACCGTGAATGGCCAGATTCAACCACCGTAGCAAGTACCTCGTAAAGTGGTGCCTGGACAGCGATCATTACGATTTGCACACGCGGAACCATCACATCATCAGCGCTAAGTTCAGTAACCTTGAGCACCCCTTCCAGCATGGGCAGGATATCGGTACTCAGCAGGCCATTGGCGTGTGCCGCACGCAGCTCTTCGATCAGCTCATTGCGGTTACGCGGTTCGCCGGAAAACAAAGTGCCCAGTCGATCCCACCAGCTACGATGAGTCGGGGCGTGGGTACTGGCAGGATCATCGTTCATCAAATGCCTTACATGCAGTCCATCAGGGACAGGTGGGGCAAGTCTAGCGGAAATGATGGAGCCATTCCGAGGAGTTTTGCAAACCTGCGGCCACACGCACGATGCAAGCTGGAAGATCGTGCATCAATGTGACAAGGGGCGCTTACGCCGTACCTCAGCATCGACACTGATGTAGGTGATGTCTTCGCCATCCAGGCGCAAGGCAGTGAGTTTTCCGCCCCAGACACAACCGGTGTCGATAGCACAAACACCAATACCAGCAAAACGTCCCAGTGCCGACCAGTGACCACAGACAATACGTGTATTGCGCCGGCGCATGCCTGGCACCTCGAACCAAGGGTACATGCCCGGTTTTTGTGTCCCCGGGGGGCCTTTGCACTTAAAGTTAATCTTCCCACTAACGTCGCAATAGCGCATGCGGGTGAAAATGTTGATGATGGCACGTAAGCGTTCAATACCTCGCAAGCGATTGTTCCAGGTGGCGGGATAGTTGCCAAAGAGATTTTTCAGTAGCTGGTCGTGTGCTGCACCTGATAATTCGCGCTCTACCTCCAGCGCGCGGCGCTGTGCCTGCCCCAGCGTCCAGTCTGGAGCCAGTCCGGCATGCACCATGGTCCAGTTGAGGGCTTTATCGTAATGCAACAACTTTTGCTGGCGTAGCCAGTCTAGCAGTATCGGCGCATCATCGGCGAAGAGCACCCTGCGCAGTTCAGGGCTGGAACGACTTTGTACATCGCGCCTGCGCTGGGTCATGGCTAGCAGGCTGATGTCGTGGTTGCCCAAGGTCACAATACTGGATCGGCGCAGGCTATAAACCAGGCGCAAGGTTTCCAGTGAATGACCACCGCGATTGACCAGGTCACCGCAAAACCAGAGCTGATCATGGGCCGGATCGAAGTGCAGCTTTTCGAGTAGTCGTTGCAGTTCGAAATAGCAGCCCTGGACATCGCCGACGGCATAGGTTGCCATATCAAGTCAGCATCTTTAGTGCAAAGTACGCGGGATGGAGAGCGTGAAACGCGGAATCGGTGCATCGAAGCAGGTGCCATCGTCAGCCAGCATCTGGTAGCTTCCACCCATGATGCCGACGGATGTTTCCAGTACAGCACCCGAGGTGTACTCGTAGTTATCACCAGGGCGTATCCACGGTTGTTCACCCACAACACCGTCACCGCGCACTTCTTCTACCTTACCGTTGGCGTCGGTGATGATCCAGTGTCGGGTGAGTAGGCGCGCTGGCATGCTGCCCGTATTGTGCAAGGTGACGGTATAAGCGAATACGTAACGATTATTTTCAGGGCGCGACTGATCGGCCACAAAACGGGTAACAACCTGAACACCAATCATATAAGCAGCTGCTTCATTCATGGGTGAGATTGTACGTATTCGCGCCGCTTATGAACAGCGCGGGTACCACAAAGTAAACAGGGCGTTTAACTTAAGGCAGTCTTTTCGCCAGTTGTACAAAGTCACCCGGTGTGAGTGTTTCAGCCCGTGTACGCGGATCAATATGAGCAGCGCTTATGGCCTTGCTATCCAGGAGCTGACCCAGTGCATTGCCCAGGGTTTTGCGCCGCTGCGCGAAAGCAGCCTTGACGATGGCGGACAAGCGTGCCGGGTCGGCGTCAAAGCGCTCCTCCTCCCTGAACGGCAGCAGCCGTACCACGGTCGAATTGACCTTTGGTGGTGGCCGGAATGCTTTGGGTGGCACCTCAAACAAGGGTTCGATCCGACAGGCCAGTTGTGTCATGACAGACAGGCGCCCATAAACCTTGCTGCCCGGTGGGGCCGCCATGCGATCAACCACTTCTTTTTGCAGCATGAAGTGCATGTCGGTGATTGCACTGCTATGTCCAAGGCAATGGAACAAAAGAGGACTGGAAAGATAATAAGGTAGGTTCCCGATCAGACGTATACGCGACACACCCAAATGCCTGCTCAGCGCGGTAAATTCCATCTTCAGTGCATTGGCATGGATAACCGTAAGTTTTCCATGTCCAACCGCCCGCGCTTCAAGCTGCGGTATAAGCTCCTCATCCAGCTCAATGGCAACAAGCTTGCCGAGACTTTCAAGAAGCGGCAGACTCAACGCACCTTCGCCCGGCCCAATCTCGACCATGACATCTTTAGAGCGTGGTGCGATGGCATGGAGCAAGCGGTCTATAGTATGCATCTCGTGCAGAAAGTGTTGACCGAGGTTTTTTTTGGGGCGTGCCTGCATAGATGATCGCCAGTTGAGAAAATGCGTCTTCAAGGATTTTTTTAGAGAAAGTCTGATTGAACACATCAAACCTGTCAAAACCCAAAGATTAAGGGAGGCTCGCGGACAAGAAAATGAAACAGCAAAATGTCGCATCGTTGGCTGGTGTGCCGAAGAAACGCAAGATAAGCAAGGAACGGTTTTTTTGAGTAGATGGAGCAGTGCAACCACGCACACGGTGACCCTGACCGCAACTAACGTATTGGATGGTGATAAGTGCCCTGACTTTCCAAAACGAGGGTTAAGTGATCACTGACGATGCGGGCTATGGGTGATGGCCATTAAGCGAGGAACGCGCAACCCAGACCTTCACTGAGAGGTCAACGACAGGTGCCAGCTGTTCCATGGGAAGCTAAGCAGAAGCCAGCACCATCGTAATACTTAACGGGTCCTTTAAGGATTCGGCGCGTGTTGAACATATTCCGTGTTCGAGATCAAAGGGGGCTCATATGCACCTAAGCTTCGCGGTATGATGCATGCGGTACCGATACAAGTTTGAGACCATGGACAGACCGTCCGCGCAGCTTTCCTGCTTGCTCCTTAATGCCTGTCGCGCGCAGAGGATAAAGGACGCATGGGATGTGCTGGCAATCGAGACGATGCCTCTGGCGCAATAACCCTAAAGCCAGATGTGTCATACCATGACATAGCGGCTGCTCCGCTGCGTCATGGCACTTGCCCGGAACCTAGCCGCCAGTGTCGCTTGTCGCCACCACCTGTCATCGACGTTTCACGTCATACACGCAAGGATCTTCTTAAATATGACGCTTTACCAGGCTCCACTCGATGACCTGCGTTTCACCCTGTTCGACTTACTTGATGTCGAAACTGTTTTGACGCGCCTACAGGACGGCAGTGAGCATACGCACGATCTGCTGAATGCTGTGCTGGAGGAAGCCGGGAAACTCAGTGAACAGGTGCTCGCGCCAACCAACAGGCCTGCCGACATCGAAGGTTGCCAGTTCGACCCGGCAACGGGCGATGTGACTACGCCCAAAGGTTTCAAGGAGGCGTTCAAGGCTTTTGCTGAAGGTGGTTGGGCCAGTCTTACCATGAAAGAAAGCTTCGGCGGGCAGGCCTTACCGTGCGTACTGGGTAGTGCTGTGGCCGAACTGGTCCAGAGCGGCAACCTGGCCTGGAGCTTGTATCCGCTGCTTTCTGAAAGCGCCTGTCATGCGCTGGAGCTGCATGGCAGCCGTGCGCAGCAGGAGACTTATCTGCGACCCATCGTCGAAGGTCGCTGGACTGGCACCATGTGTCTTACTGAGCCACAGGCAGGCTCTGATCTAGGCCTTTTGAAAGCCCGTGCCGAACCTGGAAACGCCGGAAGTTATGCCATCCATGGCACCAAGATCTTTATCAGTGCTGGTGAACATGACCTGACTGAAAACATTGTCCATATGGTACTGGCGCGCCTGCCCGACGCACCAGCCGGCAGCCGCGGTATTTCCATGTTTATCGTGCCCAAGTTCAAGATAAATCCCGATGGTTCGTTGGGCCAGCGCAACCATGTTTTTGCCAGTGCCATTGAACACAAAATGGGCATTCACGCCTGCGCCACCTGCGTGATGAACTTCGACGCTGCAAGAGGTTATCTGATTGGTCAACCAAACAAAGGCCTGGCTGCCATGTTTACCATGATGAATGCAGCACGCCTGGCTGTGGGTGTACAGGGTCTGGCGCTGGCCGAGCGCGCCTGGCAAAACAGTTTTCACTACGCGCGTGAACGGCTTCAGGGACGCTGCCTCTCAGGGACGAAATTCCTCAACAAAGTGGCGGATAATTTACTGGTCCATCCTGATGTTCGCCGTATGTTGCTGACACAACGCGCTTTCGTGGAAGGTTCACGGGCACTGCTTCTCTATACCGCGCTGCAAACCGACATCGAGGCGCGCGCCAGTGATGAATCCGCACGTAAAAAAGCCGGTGAACTGGTTGCCTTTCTGATACCCATCGCCAAAGGGTTTGTCACCGAACTAGCCCAGGAGTGCACTAAGGAAGCATTGCAAGTGTACGGTGGCCACGGTTTTATTGCCGACAATGGCATGGAGCAATTGGTACGCGACGCACGGATTCTTACTCTATACGAGGGCACCACTGGTATCCAGGCCGCAGACTTGCTTGGTCGCAAGATTCTTCATTTACACGGCAACGGCTTCAAGCATTTCTTGCAGGAAATCGACTGCTTTTGCACACAGTACAAAGCAAACGACAAGCTGCGACCACTGATCGAAAAATTGGCCTGTCGCAGCCAGCAGTGGCGTGAACTCACCCTGAAACTGGCAGCACGAGTGCAGAACCATCCCGAAGAAATGGGCGCTTCCGCGATGGATTACCTGTGGTATTCCGGTTATCTCGTTTTGGCCTATTTCTGGGCACGCAGTGTAGTAAGCAGCCAGGCAAGTCAACAAAGGACTGTGTCATTCAAACAAGCCAAATACGATACCGCCACGTTCTACTTCGCGCGTATCCTGCCACGCACTTTGACGCACCAGGCGGCGATTGAGTCCGGTGTGGACACGCTACCCACCTTCGAATGAGGTTGGTTTTAATGCCCGCCCTACTTCAGCACGCTACGCAGTGAAGCAAAACGAGAGCATCCATCAGGAACCTTCTTTCAGTGCGACTGCCTTGAAACCGGAAGCCTTGAGCCGCTGTTTTTCTGCTTCCAGCGTCATGGCAGAATGGTAAGGACCCAAGCGCACGCGATAATAGGTGCACCCGTCCAGATCAATGCTTTGCACATGCGCCATGAAGCCTCGCAAAGCCAGTCTGGCCTTGAGCGCCTCAGCCTCTGCCGCTTTGGGGAAGGCACCAACCTGTAGCTGATAAGTGTTGCTGGTTTTCACAGACGCGCTGCTTGCTGGCGCGGCCGCAATGTTCTGGCTGATCGCTTCTGGTGGGGGGGGACCGGTTTGCGCCGGGATGGACTCACTACGCGGGTGCTGTTTCTCTGCTTTGGCCTTGGCGCTGATTTCAGCGTCGGGGATGCGTACCTCCTTCTGTGACAGAACCGAGTAGAAATCGTATTTAGGTTTCTTCGGTGCATCGGCGAAAGGCACCAAGCCATCCTCACCGGCGTGGGAAGCCGTTGCCCCGGGATTGGGATGCGGACCATTGCTCGCGTGCATCGGCAATTGTGCGTGATGAATCAATATCAGCACAATACCAACACCAATAACCACACCCAGCAGAGCACCGAGCCAGGTCGGAAACCTGGCATGACGGCTGTGGGTACGTACGGCCTGCCGGCCTCTGCGTCTACGCCTGGCCATCAATATATTCCCCGTAAATCCAAAGACGAGTTGAACAAAATCTAAATAAACCCATCCTGTAGCACAAGCTGGCATGCAGCGAGCAAAAGGACCATACCCCCGCTGCGTGACTTACGATAATAAACGTAAGTAACAGTAGCCAAGGAAGACTTGGGGCCAATGCACGCAGGTTGATGACAATTAGGTTTGCAAGACCGCTTATTGTAACCTGCGTCAAAGAAAAAAAACCAGATGTGTAGACCATCCTATCTACCTCAGCATGAGCGTGTGGCACGAGACGATAGTGGAGAAAAAAGTGGATAAGTCTGTGGAAAATTGTCAGTTGAACTGTGGACCCGTGAGGCTGACTGGGTTCGTCATTCTGAATGAGTAAAAAACAGCATTAAAAACAAAGTGTTAAAAAACATCGTCATGTTGCTGGAAAAACAGGTAACGCAAACGGTTCATCCTTCCCGAGGTGCATAAGTCTCACCAGACGGGCGCACTCTCAAGTCTAAAGCGCGGTGGACAGGTCCTGATACCGGAAGCAACAATGCCCATACAACCCGTCGCCCGACTCCTGCCTGATGGACAGTACAATCATCTCCGGCGCACCTGAGGTGCCAAGCTCCCCGCAGGCAACCTTAAAGCGGCGATGGAAACGCATCGCCCTGGCAAGATAGTGCCAGAATGGAAACAATCAGAGAAGGGATCTACCAGTACCAGTGGACAAGCCGCCTTCACTCCCTCCACGCACGAGAAGATCGCTCAAAAATCTCCCTGCGCCAAGGACGCGGTGAGAATGCCAGGGAGAAAGGTTCATCGCACAAGCTTAGGTTGGGGTTATAGGCAGGGTCATTTTCCATAAGATGTCCCCAACGCTCGGTCATAAGACGACTTTCTGCGGCAAAACGCTGGCGTTTCTCCACTGTATCCTCGTAACCTCGCGACAACGACTCAAAATGGTAAAGTTCGGCAAAAGGTGTCCACACATTCCGGTAGCCACGCTCACGCAACCGTAAACAGAAGTCCACATCGTTAAAGGCCACTTTTAAGCTTTCATCCAGGCCACCCACATCCCAGTAGATCTCACGCCTAACCAGCAGGCAGGCACCAGTAACGGCGGTCACCGACTGGGTGAGCCTGGCGCGCCCGAATGGCCCGGTAAATCCACGCGGTTTGCCGTGATAAAGATGGGCAGCAACACCGTGCAAGCCAATGACAACCCCTGCATGCTGAATGGTGTTATTCGAGTAGTACAGCATCGCTCCCACTGCGCCGACACGCGGACGCAGCGCATGACTGACCAGCTCCTCAAGCCAGTCCGGCGTAATAACCTGGGTGTCATTATTGAGCAGGCATATCAATTCCCCGCGACAACTTGCTACCGCTTCGTTATTGATCCTGGAGTAGTTGAACGAACCATTGTTCCTGAGCACGCGCATCCGCGGATCACGCCCATAGGCTGCCAGACATTCCAGCGTCTGCGTTTCACTGGACTGGTTATCCACCACGACAATCTCATAATCTGGGTAAGTACTACGCTGTAGAATCGAGTCTACACACTGGCGCAGCAAGTGCACCTTGTCGCGGGTCGGGATGATAATACTGACCTTGGGGACCGGATCGGGCAAGGTGTGCCGGATACGAAACATATTCGGCAACCCCTCGACATCCAGCACTTCGGCGCGTTCCTGGCGACGTGCCAGACAATCAGATAACGCGCGCCGTCCAGCTGCATGTATATAGCCCTTTTCCTGCGGATCGAGCGCCGTTGACCCCGCTATCGCGCGCCAATGGTAAAGCACCACCGGAACATGTCCTATCTGATCGGCACTTAAGCGTTCACAACAGCGCAGCGCAAGATCCCAGTCCTGACTGCCCTCCAGTCCTTCACGGAATCCACCAGACTCACGCAATAACTGTCGCTGATAAACCATCAGATGACAGATAAAGTTCTGCCCAAGGAAAAGTTCTTCATTCAAGTCCGGCTTGAAGTAGGGGTCGTAGCGCTGGCCTTCCTCGTCGATCTTGTCTTCATCGGTGTACACCATCCGCCATGATGGATGGTGCGCCCAGGCATCCATGACAATAGTCAATGCCGCCGGGTGCAGCTCATCGTCATGATCAAGCAGCGCCACATACTCTCCACGGGCCAGCTCCAGCGCGCTGTTGCTGGCTGCAGAAATGTGTCCGTTATGCGCCCGCCAGGTGACGCGAATGCGCGTATCACGTGCTGCATATTCCTGTAATACCTTGCGCAGCTCAGGGTTTGTGGAGGCATCGTCAGCTACGCATAACTCCCAGTGCTTCCAGGTTTGTGCCAGCACGCTATCCAGGCAGCACCGCAGGAAAGTTTCCGGAGTGTTGTAAACGGGAAGGAGAATCGATACAAGAGGACAATCCTTCCGCTGTGCCTGCACTTTACCGGGGTCGTACAAAGTCAGCCAGCGCTTGTAAGACGCATCATGACCAATATTTTTCATATATTGGCTTCGCAGCCACTGACCGCATTGCCGTCGGGAAAGACGACCTTTCAGGCATTGCCACAGTTTAGTGTAGAAAACCTGGGTCACGTGCCCTTCGCTGGCGGGCAAGCCGCGTCGCACGACGCGCCACATACGCCATGCTGCCTCCAAACGCCCAACGCGACGTAGACGCAAGCGACACGGAGTAAAACCACTCTCTGGGTCTACCGAGTCAAGGCGTAAATGGGTGACGCTAAACGGAAACCGGATCAGGTATTGATGTGCGCCCTGAGCTACATAAGGAGGGAGCGACCAAGCCTCACAACCGTTA
This sequence comes from Rhodanobacteraceae bacterium, assembly GCA_012270595.1. GTDB lineage: Bacteria > Pseudomonadota > Gammaproteobacteria > Xanthomonadales > Rhodanobacteraceae > Rhodanobacter_A. The sequence continues at coordinate 12,195 of JAAXIA010000155.1, forward strand.
TTGGCATACAAGACGGAATCGAAGCTGTTATCACCCGCATACATCAAGTGGAACGACAGGACATACCATCCTGCCGATAGCGGGAACCCCTTGCCTTCACAAGTAAAGGAGCATGTGGACTTATCCGGGGCATACCGGGACTGCGTCGTGCCATTGGATAGTGCCAGATCAGGCACTGGGTGCAATGAAAATCCAGAACCAGGGCAATAGGCCAGCAGCCTGTGCATCATAGAAATCAGTGGGTGCTTCATTTTCCTCAATCTTTATTATCAACCAGCGGCGAGCAATGGACACAAAGCTGGCGCAAGAACTTCGTGACTTAGTTCTAAAGGGGCCAATGACCTTTATTGTAGTATGCGTCACAGGTCAGCAATTCAAAATTAGTCATTTTCTTGGTTACACCTCGTGCGAAAACAAAAATTCAGGGTAAACAAGCGGCTGCAACAGAGATCTTGAATAAGATTTTAATCTTTTCATTTCAATATGTTATCCATGAACAACCTGGAGAAAGCTCGCAACAAAATCACGGCAAGCGCGGCAGGCAAGACATGACTCGATGATGCCGGATGTGGTCGCACCAATCGGCCTAAGTGACAGCAAACCATTCAAAGGGGAAGTTCCGTCCATAATGATGACTATAGTCGTTCCTGGCGAATATCCAGCATGGGCAGGCCAATAAGGCCTGTGACCAGCGAGCCTTGTTCCGCTCTGAAACGCACTCCCTCATGCATCCAGTGCTGTACCACATGCTCTTCCTGGGTACCTTCGGACACACCAATGGCTACAAAGTAATCACCTGCCATCAAACGTGGCATGCTAAAGTGAAAACTTGCTACAGCTTCCTCTCCAGCAGCAAGCGGAAAATCTTCCTGCTGTGTCAGGTAGGTGTTGTCACCAAAAAGTAGCTGACCCAGGCGATCTTTGACGTAAAAGCCGGTGATGACATTGTCAACGTCTACCTCTGCCTGGATCGCAATGCGCAGCACAACGTATTCCCCGGCCAGTGCCAAAGTGATGGCTTTCCCCTGTTCATTGCAAAACTCGGCGTTTACAATACGAACACGGCACTGGCCAAAGGCTCTGGCATCAGGCTGAAAGGGCAGTACATGCATATCGTTGCGCAGAGTGGAGCGATCCATCAAAGCCTGGCGTTTGTCCACTTGGCGCGCAGCGCGCGGCACTGGCGGTTGCCGCGCGCGCGGCACTGGCGGTTGCGGCTCTTTACCAAGTAGCGTTTCGGTATAAGCCTCCATCACTTCGCGTGCTGCGCCTATCTGGCGTATGCCGCCCTGCTCCAGCCATAGCGCACGATGACACAAACTGGTTACCGCGGTACTGTCATGACTGACAAACAACAGGCTGCCGCGCTGACAAAATTCCCGCAAAAAACGCATACACTTCTGAGTAAAAAAAGCATCGCCGACAGCTAGGGCTTCGTCAATGATAAGTACGTCGGCATCCACGTGGACCATCACTGCGAATGCAAGGCGCATCATCATGCCAGTGGAGTAACTGCGTACCGGTTGATCGACAAACTCGCCAATGTCTGCATAAGCCAGAATACTGCTCATCCGCTGCTCAATCTGACAGCGGTTCAAACCCAGGATTGATGCGTTTAAAGAAACATTCTGCCGGCCAGTGAACTCGGGGTTAAAACCACTCCCGAGCTCCAGTAGGGCAGCAACCCGGCCATGTGCCCTGACTTCACCTTCTGTCGGTTTAAGCGTACCGGCAAACATTTGCAGCAAGGTCGACTTGCCGGCTCCGTTGCGCCCCACGATACCCAGAACTTCACCGCGGTACAGCGTAAGATCGATACCGCGCAAGGCCCAGAACTCACGGTAAAACTTCTTTCGATGACCGGCAAGACTTTGTAGCATGCGGTGAAAGGGGCTGTCGTAAAGCTGGTAACACTTGCCCAGTTTCCTGGCCTGGAAAACCACATCCCTTTCTGGTGCGATCCTGCCTTGCTCACAGGACATCGGCAAATCCATCTCGGGTCCGCTGAAAAAAAGCGTACCCGAGTGCGCATATGGCCATCGCCAACAGCAGGTAGATACCCAGTGCGGGCCAATCTGGCGCATGCCCGAAGAGAACCACCTGCCGCGTCTGCTCAATCATCAAGGTTAGTGGGTTAAACTTGATCAAGTGACGAAAAATCCCGTGCAAGTTGGATGCAGGGTAAAACACTGGACTTAAGAACATCAAAATGGACGACAACACGCCACCAATCTGCGCCACATCACGCACAAAAACACCCAGTGCAGCCAAAAACCAGGCGACAGCGCACAGTAATAACACGAACGGAAAATAAACCAGCGGTAAATAAAACACAGTGGCATGCAGGCCATGCTGGGCCAGCAGCACAAAAAGCAACAATACCAGCAGGCTGACGAACATATTAAACAAAACTGAGAGGACCATCACACAAGGTAACATCAGCAAGGGGAACACCACGCGTTTGACCAGATTAGATTGCGACACAATCACGCCCGGTCCGCGCAAAATACATTCAGATAGTGCCGCATGGACTATCATGCCGCAAAAGATCATCAGTGAAAAAGAAGCTCCCGTGTGCGCATGCGGCCAACGCAAGCCAAGAAACTCACGAAAAGCCAGGGTATACACGCTAAGCATTAACAAGGGATTGAAGAACGACCACAACAGCCCAAGGAACGAGCCGCGGTAACGCAACTCAATATCACGTCGGGTCAATTCCAGAAAAAGTTGTCGCCGCGCCCAAAAACGCCGAAAAGGGTTCCAAATCAGCCACTTCACGTCGAAGAGACCATCATGCAAAGCCCTATGAACAAATGAAGATTAAACTGCCATCAGGAAGCGCGAATGATAAACTAAAGCGAGCCAGAGCGCTACCTGATCCCGTCTTTTTGCCCCCCTTGTAATTCCTGGCTGCTCGCCTTTATCTATGTATGCTCCAACCAGACTTACCCACCCTTATCCAAGCTTGAATCCCTGTTTTGAGTAGCGCATTCTTTCCATCCGCCACACTCCTGGTTACTGGGGGGGCTGGCTTCATCGGTGCCAACTTTGTGCTGCGAAGTGTAGCTGAAGGTGCCCGCGTGGTGAATCTGGACAAGCTCACCTACGCCGGCAACCTGGATACACTAGCCTCGCTGCGTGGTAACACGTGTCATGTGTTCGTACAAGCTGACATCGGAGACCGTGACCTGGTCAGCGCGCTACTTACAAAGTACCAGCCCACAGCGATCATCAATTTTGCAGCTGAATCCCACGTAGATCGTTCCATTGATGAGCCAGCGGTCTTTATGCACACCAACGTGATGGGCACTCTGGGGCTGCTTGAGTGCGCTCGCGATTACTGGCGCACACTTGTCGGCCAGGCACGGGCGAACTTTCGTTTCCTACATATTTCAACCGATGAGGTCTATGGCTCGCTGGGCGAAACGGGTCGATTCACGGAGAGTACGGCCTATGCGCCAAACTCGCCTTATTCTGCCTCCAAGGCGGCTTCTGACCATCTGGTGCGTGCTTTTCACCATACTTACGGGCTGCCCACCCTTACCACCAACTGTTCAAACAACTACGGGCCTTACCAGTTTCCAGAAAAGCTCATTCCACTGATGATTACCAAGGCACTGGCTTTCGATATGTTGCCACTGTACGGCGATGGGTTAAATGTCCGCGACTGGTTGTTTGTAGACGACCACTGTCTGGCGATAGCCCGCATATTACAGGCCGGTCGCGTGGGTGAAACCTATAATATCGGCGGGCGGGCCGAGCGCAGCAATCTTGACGTGATAGAGACAATCTGTGCACTGCTGGACGAACGCCGGGCATGCGCCGATGGGCGCAAGCGTCTGTCGCTGATTTCTTTTGTTAAAGACCGGCCGGGCCATGATCGTCGTTACGCCATCGACGCCAGCAAACTGGAGCGCGAGATGGCATGGAAACCAACACATAGTTTTGAAAGTGGCATGGCCGCCACTATCGACTGGTACCTTGCCAATCAACCATGGGTGCGGCGTGTGCTCGATGGTAGCTATCGTATGGAGAGGCTCGGACAATGAGTATCACCACCAGGAAAGGGATCATTCTTGCCGGCGGCTGCGGCACACGACTTTATCCTGTTACCCATGTGCTCAGCAAACAGCTACTCCCGGTGTATGACAAGCCGATGATCTACTACCCGCTGTCTACCCTGATGCTGGCCAATATTGACCAGGTGTTGGTGATTAACACCCCACATGAACAGGCACTGTTCCAGCAACTTCTGGGCGACGGCTCACAGTGGGGCATGCGCATCAGTTATGCCATACAGCCCTCACCCGACGGTTTGGCCGAAGCTTTTCTGATTGGTCGCAAGTTCATCGACAACCATCCGGTCTGCCTGATTCTTGGCGACAATATCTTTCACGGGCATGGCCTTGGTGAACAACTTGAGCATGCGGCAGCGCGTCGGCACGGTGCCACGGTATTTGGCTACCGGGTACACGACCCGCAGCGCTACGGTGTGGCCCATTTCGATGCCACCGGCAGGGTCATCGGACTAGAGGAAAAACCCGTCCAACCCAAGTCAGATTACGCCATCACTGGCATGTATTTTTACGATCATCGTGTGTGTGACTACGCAGCCGACCTGAAACCTTCCGCGCGTGGAGAGCTCGAGATTACCGACCTCAACCGCTGTTATCTCGATGATAACAGCCTGTACCTGGAAAAGCTGGGACGTGGTTTCTCCTGGCTGGATACCGGAACACATCAGTCACTGATGGAAGCAGGCAACTACATCCAGACCATCGAACATCGCCAGGGACTTAAAGTGTGCTGCCCTGAAGAAATTGCCTATACGAATGGCTGGATCGACAGCGAACAGTTATTGCGCCTGGCCAGACCGCTAACTAAAGGCGGTTACGGCCAGTATTTGCAACAGTTATTATCCAGAGAGCCAGGCTAATGAAAGTGATACCAGGCCGCTTACCCGAAGTGCGGATCATCGAGCCCCAGGTGCTGGGTGATGCACGCGGTTTTTTCTACGAGAGCTACAATGAGCCTCGATACCGTGAGATAGGCATTGATCGCCGTTTTGTGCAGTTAAATGTATCGCGCTCCCTGCGCGGGGTGTTGCGCGGCCTGCATTACCAGTGGCCCAATCCGCAGGGCAAGCTGGTTAGGGTACTGGAAGGTGAAGTATATGACGTGGCGGTAGACATCCGCCGGGGTTCGCCGCGTTTCGGCAAGTGGGCTGCGGTGATGCTCACCGCAGCCAATCATCGTCACTTCTGGATCCCTGAGGGTTTTGCCCATGGCTTTTGCGTGGTGTCTGAGTATGCTACTTTCGCCTACCAATGCACCGCACTGTACAACGCCAGTGCGGATGCTGGCATCTACTGGAACGATGCGGCACTCGCTATTGATTGGCCATTAAGTGAGCCACTCCTCTCCGATAAAGACAGCCAATTGCCACGTCTGGAGGAGGTGTCCGCCGAACGCTTGCCTGCGTACACCGCATGATCACCGTCAAATGAAGATTTTGCTACTGGGTGCCAACGGCCAACTTGGCCGAAACTTTATGGAAGAGGGCAGTCTGGCAAAACGGGGGGAATTATGCGCAGCCAGCCGCGATGGCTGCTGCTACGACGGCAGTCGCATTGCCCGCGCAGACCTGGCTAGCCCCGATACCGTAAGTGACCTTCTGGATCAGCTGCAACCGGATGTCATCGTCAATACGGCGGCCTACACGGCAGTGGACCGTGCGCAGCAGGAAGAAGCCCTTGCCATGCGCATCAATGCCACTGCGGTGGGCCTTCTTGGACAATGGGCACAGGCACACGGAGCCTGCGTGCTGCATTACTCCAGCGACTATATATTTAACGGCACAGCAAACACGCCTTATGCCGTCGACGCGACCACGGCACCGCTTGGTGTCTATGGCCACAGCAAGCTGTTGGGTGAAATGGCCCTGCGCGAAAGCGGAGCACATCATATCCTGCTGCGTACTTCATGGGTATACGCGCCACACGGCCACAATTTTCTGCTTACCATGCTACGTATGGGATCTGCGCGTGACGCACTGCGCGTGGTGACCGATCAATACGGGGCACCAACTTCTACTGCCTTGATCGTGGCAGGCACCCTGGCAGCACTGGATACATGGTTGGCCGCAGCGCCCAATCAACGCCGCGCACTGGAAGGCACACATCATCTGGTTGCCAGTGGCTACACAAACTGGCATGGTTTTGCCGGTGCCATCTTCAAGGGTGCCGTCAAGCGTGGCTTGCTGCCGCGTGCACCACGACTGGAGGCGATCCACAGCGCAGATTACCCCACTGGGGCACAGCGCCCGGCCTGGTCTGTACTGGATAATACGGGTTTTACGGTACGCTTCGGCTATGCTTTGCCTAACTGGCAGCTCGCCCTTGATGGCGTACTTGACGCACTGGCGCTTGGCCACGACCGTATCTAGACTGACCAGTTCCCGCACGCACCGTAAAAGTACTACCAGACGGCATGACTTACGCACAGAATATCCTTATCAATTCAAATTGAAGTCACCATGCTTATTCCCCTGATTTTGAGCGGCGGAGATGGCTCGAGGCTGTGGCCACTATCACGCAGGAGCCAGCCCAAACAGTTCCTGACGCTCAGCGGTCACAACACGTTGTTTCAGCAAACCGTCACACGCGCCCGTGCTTTGCCTGACGTGAACGACCCCATTGTGGTGGCCAGTGAAGAACATCGTTTCCTCGTTGCCGAGCAGCTGCGCGAAATAGGAGCACAGGAAAGCACCATCGTACTCGAACCCCTGGCACGCAATACAGCGCCGGCAATCGCACTAGGTGCACTCGAGGCGCTCAAACACGCGCCCGATAGCCTGCTTTTGGTGCTTCCAGCCGACCACATCATCCGCGACACCCAGGCTTTCAGCGACGCAGTGCTACGTGCTGTGCCGCTGGCCTGTGTCGGCTGGCTGGTCACCTTCGGCATCCACCCCGACCGTACTGAAACCGGTTTTGGCTATATTTGTCGTGGGGATAGCCTCGGGGATGAGGGAGCATACCGAATCGCACGTTTTGTGGAAAAACCCAATCAGCACACGGCCCAAAGCTATCTTGCCGATGATCGCTACGACTGGAACGCGGGCATGTTTCTGTTTCAGGCTAACCGCTATCTGGAAGAACTGGCCGAGCACGCACCTGGGATACTCGAAGCAGTGCACACCGCCTATGCCAGTGCACTTACCGACCAGGATTTCGTGCGCCTGGACAAAAAAGCCTTTGCCGAAGTGCCGGGCAATTCCATCGACTACACGATAATGGAAAAAACCACCCACGCCGCTGTGATGCCCATGCACTGCGGCTGGGGCGATATTGGTTCCTGGTCAGCTTTATGGCAGGTAGGCGCGCACGATGCCGCAGGCAATCTTTGCGAAGGCGATACCCTGGCCATCCATACCCAAAATAGCCTGCTGCGCAGTCACAAACACCACCTCATCGCCACTGTAGGAGTCAAGGATCTGGTCGTCGTCACAGCAACAGATGCCACCCTTGTTTGCCATCGTGATGCCACCCAGGATGTGAAAAAGATCGTAGAACAGCTCAAAATCGCTGGGCGCAACGAACATGTATCGCATCACCTTGTGCATCGCCCTTGGGGATATTACCAATCACTGGAAACGGGCGAGGGTTTCCAGGTTAAACGTATCGTCGTCAGGCCCGGTGCTGCGCTTAGCCTGCAGAAACATCATCATCGTGCCGAACACTGGGTCGTCGTCTCCGGTAGTGCCGAGGTTAACTGTGATGATAAAGTCTTCCGGCTCGAAAAAGACCAAAGTACCTATATCCCCCTGGGCAGCAAACACCGGCTTAACAACCCCGGCCCAGTCACACTGGAACTGATCGAGATACAACTAGGCAGCTATCTGGGCGAAGACGACATCGTGCGCTACGAAGATGCTTATGGCCGTGCATAAGAACCTGTTCGAAACCTCATCCAAAGGCTGAAAACCTGGCAAATGAACGCACACTCATCCCAGCTACTTTCTAAAAGTACCAATGTGCTCATGTGCTTATAAAAAGACGTGTCATTAGGTTTTGTATTTCACTATCGGCAACAGGCTTGTATCTTGCCAGGAGACGGCCCTGCAACGCACCAGTGGCTGCCGGGTTAAGTCTTGCGGTGGGTTAACTGTGCTCATGACAGCTGCCACCAAAGTGCGGCAAGCCTTGCGACTCCAGCGCGCGTTGCTGCCTGGATCCTTATATACCTTCTTGCCCGCGTCATATTCCTGCTGATTGGCTGTATCCGTATTCTTTACGCTCTGCACTGCCACAAACAAGAACCCCTGCTTGATGGTTTGCCACCCACCTCCGTTTCTCGCAAGCCGATAGGGCCATGCCAAGGTGATTTTTTAAAAGTACCTCTCCAGGGTGCTTACCACTCCTCGCTAATATCATCTGGAGGGATGTACATCATTTGTAATAATATGATAATAAAATATCTGTATTTTATTTTTATTCACAAAAGGTTATGTCATGATTAGTGTCGTGCTGGTAGGTGACCATACGTTAATCCGCACTGGCTTCAGAATGATTCTCGAACAGCAGACTGATATTCATATTAGCGGTGAGGCTGGAACGGGGGAGGAAGGACTTGGTCTCATTCGCGAACACAACCCCTTGGTGGCTTTGGTCGATGCCCATATGCCTGGAATGAATGGAATTGAGCTGACGATACAGGTATCGCGTGCGCAACTTCCTACCCGCATTGCGGTAGTTACGATGGTCGAAGACCTGCATTTCCCGAAATACCTGCTTGACGCAGGTGCGCTCGGTTACTTGACCTGTTCATGCACCGCCCAGGAATTACTTCAGGCGGTACGCGAGGTTGCCGATGGGCACCGTTATCTCGCGCCAACTGTGGCACAACAGTTAGCGCTGGCAACCATTGATGGTCATAGAAACTCCCCATTCGACGCACTCTCTATGCGCGAAATGGAGGTAGCTATGCAACTGGCGCGGGGAAAAACCCTAAACGCCATTGGCACAGAGCTTGCATTAAGTCCGAAGACAATATCAACCTACAAGCAGCGTTTGATGGAGAAGCTACAGCTCAATCATGTCATTAGCCTGGCCCGGTTGATGACGGTTTATGGTCTAATTGATCCACATACTTGGCAATTTGACAGTTAAAGAACGCATGATGACCAAAAAGGCCAAGTCGAAAACCTCACCTTTTTTGTTGGTCATACTTAGCTAACACACTGGAGTAATCAAGTACCGGTGGCATCCGGTGCTTCAGGTTTATTCTGCATACCTGTTTTTTCTGCAGCGGGCGAAGAAGCTCTCGAACCCGGCAGAACCGGTATAACATCGACATCCGCGTCTCCTGTAGACACTGTACTAGGG
>JAAXIA010000045.1 GCA_012270595.1 Rhodanobacteraceae bacterium
GTAATTGTGGCCGAACCGACCATGAACCAGGTGGTACTGGCACATCGTGGCATCCAGTCGGTAAGAGTGGGTTTTAGCGGCCATGCCGGACACGCATCGGCTGCACAAAAACCTGCAGACAGCGCCTTGCATCAGGCACTCAATTGGGGCCACGCCGCGCTGGATTACGTGGCAGGATATGCCCACGAACGCTTCGGTGGACTTACCGGTTTACGTTTCAATATCGGCTATATCGAAGGCGGCATTAAAGCCAACATGATTGCACCTGATACTCATTTACGCTTAAGCATGCGCCCCTTACCAACCATGGATCCCGATACTCTGCTGGCACAATTGGGTAACCTCACCCGCCCCAAACCCACGCAGTTTGAAGAAAACTTTCGTGGCCCTTCCTTGCCAGCGGGAGACACCGCTACGGCAGAGTCCCGTCTTCTGGCGGCACGCGACATCGCCGACGAATGGGCCATTCCCATAGGCCATGCCGTGGATTTCTGGACCGAGGCTTCGCTGTTCTCGGCCGCTGGTTATACTGCTTTAGTCTACGGTCCAGGCGATATTACCCAAGCCCATACCGCTAACGAATGGGTCGCGCTTGACCAATTACAGCACTACACCGAGACCCTACATCGATTAATCGACCGGTACTGATTGAGCGCGAGAAGCCCTATGCACACACGGCAGACTATTGTGCGTCTACTTTCAACCATGGACAGTACCAGGGAAATCCAGCAATACCTGAAACGCTTCTCCGAGATGAATACCAGACGCTTTGCAATAGTAAAAGTAGGCGGAGCCGTGCTCCGCGACGCTTTACCTGAGCTGGTTTCCTCACTAAGCTTTCTGCAGCAGCTGGAGCTTACCCCCATCGTGCTGCACGGGGCCGGTCCACAACTGGATGAAGAACTCTCCAACGCTGGCTTTGAAAAAAAGATGTGGCAAGGACTGCGCGTTACCCCTGCCAGGGCCATGGGCGTGCTACGCCAGATAGTCACACGGCAAAACCTGCGCCTGGTAGAAGCCTTACAGAATACAGGAACGCGCGCTGCATCCATTATTGATGGTGTATTCGTAGCTGATTACATCCATCGTGCTGAGCTTGGCATGGTGGGCAAGGTGACCGGCACCCATCTGGCTCCGATCGATACCGCGCTGAACGCCAGGGCGATTCCGGTACTCACCAGCCTTGGCGAAACCGATGAGGGGCAAATCCTCAATGTTAATGCGGACTTCGCCACCAATGAGCTTGCGCGTGTACTTAAACCGTACAAGATCATCTTCCTTACCGCTACCGGTGGATTGCTTGATGGTGATGGCCAATTGATCGACACCATCAACCTGTGCACCGACTACGAAAAACTGCTGGCCAAACCGTGGCTTCATGGCGGTATGCGATTAAAAATCAAGCAGATAGCCGATCTATTGACTAATCTTCCGTTAACCTCATCGGTTGTCATCACCCATCCTGCTGAACTGACCAAAGAACTATTTACTCATAAAGGCTCAGGTACCTTGCTACGCTGCGGTGAAAAGGTCCTGCGATACACTTCATGGGAGGGTGTGGACCAGGTGCGCTTGCGCACATTGATCGAATCGAGCTTTGGCCGCTCTCTGGAACCCAATTACATGGAACGCACCACGCCCTACCGCATCTATATCAGCGAAAACTACCGCGCAACGATGGTGCTGACCCGCTCAGGTGATCTGCCTTATCTGGACAAGTTTGCCGTACTGGATGATGCCCAGGGTGAAGGTCTGGGGCGTCTTCTGTGGCGCTGGATGCGCGAGGAAAACCCGCGCCTGTTCTGGCGCTCACGCCACAACAACCCGGCCAATGTCTTCTACTATGCCGAAGCGGAAGGATGCCTGAAACAACCCTTGTGGAAGGTATTTTGGTATGGTCTGAACAGTCATTTCGACCTTATCGCACACTGCGCAGCCTATTGCTCGCACCACCCTCCCTCGCTAGTAGAAGAGAAAGGCGCAAGGAAACACCTGGGTGAAATGGTACAACCTTCCTGAAACGCAAGGAAAAACATCCCGTGGTGGACGAGCAAAAAACCATTGGCATTGTAGGCGCACGCGGCTACGTCGCTGCGGAACTAGTTACACTGATTGGCGAGCATCCAGCCTTGGATCTGCGTTTCATCTCTTCGCGTGAACGCCATGGCCAGCCACTTCGCAAACACCATGACAATTACACAGATACGCTTTGCTACCAAAAGCTCGACCCTGACGCCGTAATCCACAACAAGGTCGATGTAGTCGTGCTGGCACTGCCAAATGGTCATGCAACGCCCTATGTAGAAGCCATAGAGCGCGACGCAGCGAACACGATCATTCTTGACCTCTCCGCCGACCACCGCTTCGACAAACGCTGGTATTATGGCCTTCCTGAACTGACCCGTAAGCAATGGCGTGGTGAGCGCCGTATCAGCAACCCGGGTTGCTACGCTACCGCAATCCAGCTTTCCATCGCGCCACTAAAAGATCTTCTGGCTGCACCGCCGGTATGCTTTGGCATCTCCGGTTACTCCGGTGCTGGGGGCACGCCATCGGACAAAAATGATCCACAGAAGCTGCGCGACAATCTGATGCCTTATACACTCACCGGCCACGTGCACGAAAAGGAAGCCAGTTTCCAGCTTGGCCTGCCGGTAGAGTTCATGCCGCATGTGGCACCCCATTTTCGTGGTCTCAGCGTCACATCCAATCTGTATCTTTCCCGCGCGATCAAACGCGAAGCGGTCGTAGCACGCTTTCAGCAATTCTACGAGACCGAACCACTGGTACAGGTGCTGGATGAAACGCCATGGGTGAGTCGTGTCGCCTATCAGCATCACGCCGACATCGGTGGCTTCGCCCTATCCAGTGATCAGCGGCGTGTGGTAGTGGTCGCCGCGCTGGATAACCTGCTCAAGGGCGCTGCCACCCAGGCAATGCAAAATATCAATCTTGTCCTTGGTATGAACGAGTACACCACCATGATGCTCCAGCAGCAACCATGAACAAGGCACGAAGCGCCTGACTTTTTCCCATTCTCGATTCTCCGTACCTTCACTGGATTTTCTCCGGCTCGAGTCGCTCGCTATGTCCCACCCCCTATGGCAAAAATCCGGCGTGCAGATTGACACCAGGATCATGCACTTTCTCGCCGCCAATGACGTGGTCCTTGATCGCGCCTTCTTTTTACATGACATTGTTGCCAGCAAAGCGCATGTAGAAGGGCTATTCCGCATCGGGATTATCACCACCAAAGAAGCCACCGCGCTTAAGAACGAACTGGATAAGCTGGCCGAAGATTTCAAAACTGGCGCCTTCGTGCTGGATGAACGCTACGAAGATGGCCATTCCGCGATCGAGGCCCGACTTAGTGAGCGCCTGGGTGAAACCGGGCGGCGCGTACATACCGGCCGCAGTCGCAATGACCAGGTGCTGGTCGCCATCCGCTTATGGCTCAAAGAAAAAATGACCGTGTTGCGAACGCATTGTCATACCATCGCCACGGTCTGCCTGCGGCGTGCTGCGGAAGAAGCACTGCCGCTGCCGGGCTACACCCACCTGCAACGTGCAGTCGTGTCATCCACATCCATGTGGTTCGCCGGTTTTGCCGAAGCCTTTATCGACAACAGCTTTCGTACCCGCAGCAGTACCGAATTGATGGACGCCAACCCGCTGGGTACGGCAGCTGGCTACGGCGTGAATCTACCGCTGGAGCGAGCATACACCACCAGTGCACTTGGCTTTGCCCGCATGCAGATATCACCTGTCTATGCCCAGTTATCACGCGGCAAATACGAGATGATGGCGCTGGAAACCCTTGGAGCAGCCATGCTCGACCTGCGTCGGCTAGCCTGGGATCTGTCGCTGTTCACCACGGGCGAGTTCAACTTTGTAAAGCTTCCGGCTCGCTACACCACCGGCAGCTCGATTATGCCCAACAAGCGTAACCCAGATGTCGTGGAACTGTTGCGTGCCAGTTACGCCACAGTGGCCAGCGCGCGTAACGAAATCGAACAATTGCTGTCACTACCCTCCGGTTACCAACGCGACGTGCAGCTCACCAAGAGTGCGCTATTGCGCGGCATAGCGCAAGGCTTGAAAGCACTCGAACTGCTCCCTGATCTGCTGGCCACCCTGGAGTGGAACGAGGCAGCCATGCGTGCAGCCATTGAGCCGGCCATGTACGCGACCGATATCGCCGTGGAACAGGCCAAAGAGGGCCTGCCGTTTCGTGACGCCTACCGCGCTGCAGCCCAGTCCACCAGTTGCACAGACCAGAAACGTACACCAGAAGAAAGCCTGGCGGCCCGCACCTCGCCCGGTGCGGGAAATGCCTTGCAACTGGATGAGCTTGCTGCACGCTTGGCGATCAGCCAGGGATGCTAAAGTGAAGTTTGCAACTGACTGAAAGCACTACTCTTTTGACTCGTTACAAACAAGTCACGCCAGCTAAAGTCGATGGTATGCCCCACACGCCAGGCAGATTAGCTTAAGAAAGCATCTGAGGCTTTTTCAAGGATCTGTCAGGCATGCATCACCATGATCGAATTGGGGACGCACCTGGTGCCGGTAAGTCCTGTTTCCAGGAAAAAGCCCCATGGCAGTGAGGCTACGGACAGACTTTCAGGCAGGCAGACGGCGGATTCTGGCTCCCAGCATGCCCAATTTTTCCTCGATATTCTCATAACCACGATCTATGTGATAGACGCGATCAATGGTGGTTTCACCTTGCGCCACTAAACCCGCCAACACCAGGCAGGCGCTAGCACGCAGATCAGTGGCCATGATCTGTGCTCCGCTCATGTGCTCCACTCCTTTGATAATGGCCGTATTGCCTTCCAGGCGAATATCAGCACCCAGGCGCTGTAATTCGTGGGTGTGCATGAAGCGGTTTTCAAACACCTTTTCGGTAATCACAGCAACCCCCTCAGCTATGCAGTTGAGCGCGGTGAACTGCGCCTGCATATCGGTGGGAAAAGCAGGGTATGGCGCAGTCGTGATATTGACCGCTCTTGGACGTTTACCGCGCATATCCAGCTCAATCCAGTTATCGCCAGTCGAAATGTGTGCCCCCGCCCCCTCCAGCTTGCCTAACACGGCATCCATAATGTCGACCCGCGTACCGCGAGTGCGCACCTTGCCGCCGGTCATTGCGGTACCAACCAGGAAGGTACCGGTTTCGATGCGGTCAGGCAGTACCTTGTATTCGGTACCATGCAGACGTTCAACACCATGAACCGTCAAGGTGGAAGTGCCGATACCCTCAATGTCTGCACCCATTGCCATAAGACAATTTGCCAAATCAACCACTTCAGGTTCCCGTGCGGCATTTTCGATAATCGTCGTACCTTCAGCCAGCACGGCAGCCATGAGTATGTTCTCAGTGCCAGTCACCGTCACCATGTCCATACTCACCCGCGTACCCTTGAGACGCTTCGCCTGTGCCTTGATATAGCCGTTCTCTACGCTAACCTGTGCTCCCAGCGCCCGTAACCCATGAATATGCTGCTCGACCGGACGCGAGCCAATCTGACAGCCACCGGGTAATGAGACCCTGGCCTGACCAAAACGCGCAATCAATGGCCCCAGCACCAGAATGGAAGCACGCATGGTTTTCACCAGTTCATAGGGTGCGATATAACTATCAATCAGGCTGGGATTGACCTGGATACGCATCCGATCGTCCAGCGTCAGATACACACCCATCTGGCCAAGTAATTCCATGGTGGTGGTCACATCGTGCAAGTGTGGCACGTTGCTGATTATCATCGGTTCATCGGCAAGCAGACACGAGGCCAGAATCGGTAAAACGGCATTCTTGGCACCAGAAATATCTACTTCACCGTAAAGCGCCTCACCACCATCAATGAGTATCCTGGTCATTGATATCCTTAAAAGTTCGACAGCCACAGTCTAGGTACAACGAGAACAAGCCCTCAGTAAGGCACGGCAGCTTCCTCGGGCGTAAGCGTTTTAAGCGTCAGCGCGTGGATCTGTCCACCCATCAATTCACCCAACGTGGCATACACCAGGCGATGCCGCGCCAGTGGCGGCTTATTCGCAAACTGGGTGGCGACTACTTCGGCCTCGAAATGGACACCATCGTCACTATTGACTTTCACCCGCGCACCAGACAAGCCCTGCTCAATCATTGACTGAATAACCGCTGCGTCCATATAAACTATCTCTTATGTCTTTATGCCCTGATATGCGCATGAACGAGTCAACTTTGGAAGCTCCTTAAGATAAGCAACCAAGCTTAACCCCGCACTCCACACATCGCGATAGAATACCAGCCGACTATGGTAGCGGAAATCCACACTTGCAGAAAGAAACATGAACCCATCCACAACAAACCTTAGCTATAAAGTGCAATGAATCTACCTTCCCTTTCTAAAACCACGGCCACCCTGCTCGATGCCGAGGCGATCATACGCAGTGCGCGCCATGTCGTCACCGCTGAAGCGACCGCTATTTACGCACTGGAACCTCGTATTGACACCGCATTTGTCGAGGCCTGTCGCCTGATTCTTGGCTGTCCGGGGCGGCTTGTGGTCACTGGCATGGGCAAGTCAGGGCATGTGGGTCGCAAGATCGCTGCCACCCTGGCATCCACCGGCACCCCCGCGTTTTACGTGCATCCGGGTGAAGCCAGTCACGGCGACCTGGGCATGATCCTACCGCAAGACATAGTACTGACCCTGTCTCACTCCGGTGAAACCCGGGAGCTACTGGTTATCCTACCTATACTCAAGCGTCAGAGCATCATGCTCATCGCGATGACGGGTCATCCGCACTCGGCACTGGCAAGGCAAGCCGATATACATCTGAATGTCGGCATCGCTGCCGAAGCATGCCCACTTGGACTGGCACCGACAGCCAGCACTACCGCTGCACTAGTGATGGGTGATGCACTGGCCATCGCGCTGCTGGAAGCGCGCGGCTTCACTGCACAAGAATTCGCTCATTGGCACCCCGCCGGAACTCTGGGACACCGCCTGTTGCACATCCGTGATGTGATGCACACCAAATCGGCCATCCCTACCGTCAGTCATGATGCCACCCTCAGTGAGGCGCTTATCGAAATGACGCGCAAGCGATTAGGCATGACTGCCGTCGTTGATGCTGAAAACCGACTGCTTGGCGTGTTTACCGATGGCGACCTTCGCCGCGCACTCGACGACAAGGGCGTTGACATACGTAATGCGCATGTAGCCGAGCTGATGACATGTCAACCCAAATCCATCGGTGCGGAGCAGTTAGCCACTGAAGCCGTGCAACTGATGGAAAAACACAAGATCAATGCCCTGTTGGTACTGGATGAATCTACGCGTGTCATCGGTGCTATCAACATCCATGACTTGCTGCAGGCACATGTGGTCTGACCTCCCCGTATCGGACGACACACACAAATCATCAGTCAAGCCCATGGCGGCAGAAACCGGTTTCAACACGAGTCTCTCTTGACAAGCTGATTCAGGCTGTTCCCGAAAACCCTTGGCCTCGCTAACACTACGCCTAAAAAGCCATGCAACCCACGTCCTATCTCAGCGACCTGCCTGCCGATCTTCTTGGCCGCGCTGCACCCATCCGTCTGACTGC
This sequence comes from Rhodanobacteraceae bacterium, assembly GCA_012270595.1. Classification (GTDB taxonomy): domain Bacteria; phylum Pseudomonadota; class Gammaproteobacteria; order Xanthomonadales; family Rhodanobacteraceae; genus Rhodanobacter_A. The sequence goes on from JAAXIA010000045.1 coordinate 7,603, forward strand.
TTTCGATGTGGATGGAACGCTTACCGATGGTTGCCTGCACTACAGTGCAGACGGTCAAGAAAGTAAAGTCTTCCATGCGCACGACGGCCTTGGTATCAAACGCCTGCAAGCCCATGGCATCGAGGTGGCCTTTATCACTGCCCGAAGCAGCCAACCCGTCGTCTGGCGCGCAAAGGAACTTGGTGTCGTCCATCTCTACCAAGGCCAGAATAACAAGCGCGCCTGTTTGTTAAAGCTGATGGAAACGCTCGGTCTCGTGCCCAGACAACTCGCCTTTACCGGCGACGACCTGCCTGACTTGCCTGCTATGCATCTGGCCGGGCTTGCCGTGGCTGTCGCCAACGCGCATCCTTGGGTACTGGAAGCTGCACACTGGCAAACCCGGTTGCCTGGGGGCCACGGCGCTGTCCGTGAACTGGCAGATTTGATTTTGTATGCCCAAGGCAAGGCTGGCACCGAACGAGAACATTGGCGATGAGGCTGGTCCAGTACCTCGCCGCCACTGTGCGCAACCGCAAGCTAGGCAGTAGCATGCTGCTTGCCCTATTCGTCGCCATCTTGCAAGCGGCGGTGTGGTGGATCACGCCCAGGTACACAAGCATTCACCTGGTGGGACCGCCCCGTTCAGGCTACACCCTGACGAGCGTGCAGCTATGGTCATATGATGCGCAGGGGCGTCCTGATTTTAGCATGATCGTACCACGCCTGGAACGACGCAGTGGGGACGCTGCACTCTACCTCGACATGCCCGGTTTTACGCTGACCTCCAACACGCCAGGCGTACCGGACTGGCATGGTCATTCCCGCTATGGCTGGGTCAATAAAAACAACACCCTGATCAAGCTGCAAGGGCCGGTTCACATGCAGCGCGCCGCTTACGGACGCACTCCTCCCGTC
>JAAXIA010000001.1 GCA_012270595.1 Rhodanobacteraceae bacterium
AGAACATCCATTGATCAGGGATTCCTAAGGGAGTAGGGTTTGTAGGTTGCCATGAAATACCTGCTACAGAACCTGGTTTTTCCCATTAGGGATTTCGGCCTGGATGGGTTTTATGGTTAAAGGGCGTTGATTTATCGTACTGCTGAACAACACAGCCTTGGCTGGCTGTGTTGTTCCTTTCCCAGCCGTGGAATGGCTTCATGCAAAGAAACCAGACAATGACGGCATAATTACGGCATGGATCACGCATGGTTTCTGAGCAGCACCAGTACAGCACCGGTACCGCCTTGTTCGGGACGGGTAGTGGCGAAGGCCAGAACGGCATGGTGACGGCGTAGCATATAGTTGGTGAGTGTTTTGAGTACTGGTCCGCCGGATGCTGAGTGCAGTCCCTTGCCGTGGACAATACGCACACAGCGCAAACCATGTTGACAGGCTTCGGCAAGAAAATCGGCGATGTAAGTTCGCGCTGTGCTGACACTCATATGGTGTAAGTCTAGTTCGTCCTGTATCTCGAACCGACCGCGTCTGAGTTGGTGAAGCAGCCTGAGTGAGTGGCCTTTGAGCAAGTAGCTCATGACCTCACCAGTCTCCATTGTGGCAAGCGCTGCGTATAGATCTGGCAGTTCATGCTGCACTGTCTCAAGTTTGTGCAGCCGCTTCCGCGGTTTGTGTGGCCTTGGCGGGGGTGCTACAGGGCGGAGCCGACGCACGCCGACCATCGCCTCGTGGAACAGGCGCATATCTTCAGCACTGATCGTGCCGGTAAAAGGGCGTCTCGATCGTGGCATAGCTCGTACAGGGATGCGCGCCAAGTTGTGTTCGTGATCATCTAAGTATGGACAGGCTGATGCCATGGGATGTACCAGGCGCTCTTGCCGCTACGCTTCATTTTCGGCTACAATAAGCGAATACTAGCATGTCGGTTCAACTACTTCCATCTTTCATGACGAAATTCTTGAGAAGCCTTTTCTCATGGTGAAAAGGTCTCAGGCTTCGTGTCGGTTTTCAAGGAAAAGTAACCATGTCTCTCACTGTAGAACAGACCGGGAAGATCATCGCCGATTACGGTCGGATGCCCAGTGATACCGGGTCACCTGAGGTACAGATCGCCCTGTTGTCTGCGCGCATCAATCACCTCACTGAACATTTCAAGACACACAAGCAGGACCATCATTCGCGTCGTGGTTTGCTCAGGCTGGTCAACCGGCGCAAAACCCTATTGTCCTATCTTAAGAACCGTGATATGGCGCGTTATCGTGCTCTGATTGACCGTCTTGGTCTACGTCGTTAACCAGAAGGATATTCAAAGTGGCAAAAGTATCCAAGTCGTTCCAGTATGGTCATCACCAGGTCACGCTGGAGACGGGCGAAATTGCTCGTCAGGCGTCCGGAGCAGTGGTGGTGAGCATGGGTGGGACCGTCGTCTTGGTCACGGCGGTTGCAGCGACCAAGGCAAAAGAAGGTCAGGCTTTTTTCCCGTTGACCGTCGATTATGTTGAGAAGTTTTACTCTGCTGGTCGTATTCCCGGCGGTTTTTTAAAGCGTGAAGGGCGTCCAACCGAGAAGGAAACACTGACTTCGCGCCTGATTGATCGTCCGGTCCGTCCGCTGTTTCCCGATGATTTTAGGAACGAAGTGCAGTTGATTGCCCAGGTCATTTCGCTTGATCCTGACATCGACGGTGATATTGTGGCCATGTTGGGTGCCTCCGCAGCCTTGAGTCTGGCGGGTATCCCATTCAAGGGGCCTATTGGTGCCGCCCGGGTGGGTTACACCCAGGGAGGTTATCTGCTTAATCCGACCGTCACTGAACTTGAGCACTCCGAGCTGGATCTTGTTGTTGCCGGTACTGCTGGTGCCGTATTGATGGTGGAATCCGAAGCACAGTTGTTGTCAGAAGAGGTTATGCTTGGTGCCGTGATGTTTGGTCACCAGCAGATGCAGGTTGCCATTAATGCTATTTCCGAGCTAGTCGCTGAAGCTGGCAAACCGCCCTGGAATTGGTCCTCGCCTGCGCCTGATGCGACGCTGGTGGCGGCAGTTAGGGAACTCGTGGGCGAGCGGCTTGGTGCGGCTTTTCAGCTTGTCGACAAGCTGGAGCGTCGGGATGCGATAGCAGCTATAAAGGAAGATGTGCTGATAACCCTCAAGGAACAGGCGGAAGAAAGGGGCTGGTCCGCTGGTGCGTTGATGAGGGAGTTGGAAGAAATTGAATACCAGACACTGCGCAGGGATGTGTTGCAAACTAAACGGCGCATCGATGGCAGAAAACTCGACGATGTGCGCCCAATCGGTGCCCGGGTGGGTGTGTTACCGCGTACGCATGGCTCGGCCTTGTTTACCCGTGGTGAAACCCAGGCACTGGTTGTTGTCACGTTGGGAGTCACCCGTGATGCACAAATTATCGATGCGCCCGGGGGGGAGTCGAAAGATCCGTTCCTGTTTCACTACAATTTTCCGCCATTCTCGGTGGGCGAGGTGGGTCGTTTCGGTGCTCCAAAGCGCCGTGAAATTGGTCATGGGCGTCTCGCCAAGCGTGGTGTGCAGGCGGTTAAGCCGGGCATTGAAGAGTTTCCCTATGTGGTCCGTGTCGTATCGGAAATCACTGAGTCCAATGGCTCCTCCTCGATGGCTTCGGTATGCGGTTCCTCGCTTGCCATGATGGATGCGGGCGTGCCGCTTAAGGCACCTGTGGCTGGTATTGCGATGGGGCTGGTCAAGGAAGGCGATGATTTCGTGGTGCTATCGGATATCCTTGGCGATGAAGACCATCTTGGTGATATGGATTTCAAGGTAGCAGGCACCGCCGAAGGTATTTCTGCCTTGCAGATGGATATCAAAATTGATGGCATTACTGAGGAAATCATGTCGGTCGCCTTGGCGCAGGCGCGGCGTGGTCGCCTGCATATTCTTGGTGAGATGGGCAAGGCACTGACCCAGGCCCGTGCCGAGATGAGTAAGTTTGCCCCGCGTCTCATTACCATCAAGGTGCATCCTGACAAGATCCGCGAGGTGATTGGTAAAGGGGGCAGCACGATTCGTTCCATTACCGAAGAAACCGGTACCACCATTGATATTGGTGATGATGGTACAGTCATCATTGGTTCAGTCAATCGCGAAGCTGGTGAGGCGGCACGCAAGCGCATCGAACAGATCGTTTCCGACGTGGAGCCGGGTCGTGTCTACGAAGGCAAGGTTGCCAAGCTGATGGAATTTGGTGCCTTCGTTACCATCATGCCCGGGAAAGATGGTTTGGTGCACGTGTCGCAGATTTCCAACGAACGTGTGGAGAAGGTCTCTGACAAACTCCAGGAGGGTCAGATTGTCAAGGTCAAGGTGCTTGAAGTGGACAAGCAGGGGCGTATCCGTCTGTCCATGAAAGCCGTAGCAGAAGTCGAGGATGCCAACACCTGATTCGTATCGGAAAACGGCTCAACATGACCTGGCTATGTCGGGTTTTGTCCCTTTGATGCTTCGTGTATTTTGTTGCGGTGCACGGTATGGAAGTTAAGAGGAAGTGAGCATGAGCGAACAGGTCAATGCGGTTACGAAGAACTGGCGGTTATTGGCTAAGGAAGGGTGTGATAC
>JAAXIA010000096.1 GCA_012270595.1 Rhodanobacteraceae bacterium
GCCCAGCAATACGCCGCCCAGCAAAAACAAAAGATTCCACTCCAACAGGATCCGCCACGGCATCATGTCGACAAGATTAACGAACACACACCACGACGCATCAGGTGCGGACAGGTCAACACCACGCATGGCCCGTGTCAGCAGTTCGGTAAACAGCTCAGGCATCACAGATACCGTCAGATCCTCAAGCGCGACTCCGTTCAAGTGCGGCATCAATGCGCTGCAAAGCGCGATCACGACCACATAGGTAAATGGTGTCATCAATAGATGGGGACACTTGCTTGCCGGTCATCGCCACTCGCAACGGCTGCGCAACCTTGCCCATGCCTAGAGCCAGTGTCATGGCAAGTTGTTCAATCAGTTGCTGGATCGCCGCTGGTTGCCATTCAACCTGAGACAGATGCTCCCTGGCCGCTTCCAACACGCGCGGCGCACTGTCGCTTTGCAGATGTTTGCGCACCGCGCGGTCATCCCACTCACGGATTGGACCGTACCAGACGCGCGCGCGCTGAGCCATCTCTTTGAGCGTAGACACGCGATCACGCAGCGCAACAATCACGTCGATAAGCGCCGGTCCTTGTGCAAAAGCCACACCAAGACGTTTAAAATGCCATTTAAGCTCGTTCACCAGCGTGGCCGGATCATCGCTCTTGAGATAATGCTGGTTCAACCAGTTAAGCTTCTCCAGATCAAAGCGTGATGCAGCCTTGTTCACCTCAGTAATATTGAACAAGCTCAGCATCTGCGTACGTGAAAAGATCTCCTGATCGCCATGTGACCAGCCCAGACGCACCAGATAATTCAAAAGAGCATGTGGTAAGTAACCGGCTTCGCGATACTCCATCACATTGACCGCATGACTGCGCTTGGAAAGTTTCTTTCCATCACGGTCTAGAATCATCGGCAAATGCGCAAACTCAGGCACACGCGCATTCAGCGCATGGTAAAGGTTGATTTGGCGCGGCGTATTGTTGATGTGATCGTCACCGCGTATAACCTCAGTGATGCCCATATCAATATCATCCACCACCACGGCAAAATTGTAGGTGGGCCAACCATCGGAACGGAAGATGATCAAATCATCCAGCTCGCTGTTGGCGAACACGATGCGCCCTTTTACCTTATCCTCAAATACCACCCAGCCATCCGTCGGATTGCGAAAGCGGATCACCCTGTTCGGATCGTCACGGAAAGCTTCATGGCGGTCGCGATAGTAACCGTTATAGCGAGGTTTTTCACCCCTTGCCACAGCCGCCTCGCGCATGGCCGCAATCTCTTCCTTCGACTCGTAGGCATAATAAGCCTTGCCTTCGGTCAGCAAACGCTCAGCGACTTCCTGATAACGCGACAGACGCTGAGTCTGATACACCGGTGCCTCATCCGCAGACAGGCCCAACCACACTATTGCATCCAAAATGGCCTGCTCTGCCGCCTGGGTAGAGCGCTCGCGATCGGTATCCTCAATGCGTAGCACAAACTGGCCGCCCTGACGACGCGCCTCCAGCCAACCATAAAGGGCCGTACGCGCCCCACCGATATGCAGGAAACCCGTTGGACTGGGAGCAAAGCGGGTACGAACATTCATCGCAATTCTCTATAAAAACAGCAGCATGCCATGCTGCCTATTTTAACCAACGAAACAAAGCACGCAGTACACAACATACGGGAAGCTGCTCGGGTGTCGTGTGCAATCTAACGATTGCCAAGCTTCCCTTTCTCTGGTTCTGGCCAACCCCTGCCGATATAAACATTGTGATAATCTACCCTATTCCTGTCATTCTTCAACCTGTGTAAATGAATAATGTGATGGGGATCTTTTATGTTTTTAATCGTCGCATCCACCACAGGCTTTTTATACCACTCAAACGAAGCTTGATAAGCTGAATTATTACTCAGACTTATAGAAAAATATTGATGGGAATGTTTAAACTCACACTCACTTAAGAAGGCCGATTTATAGTGAATAGCCATATCCACGGATGCGTCAGGTTTATCAGCAACAAACCCCCTGTACGATGGCATAACATCATAAACACAGAAATGCGACTGTTTTAATGTTGAGATAGTAAAACCTCGAAGATCCATATACCCACCTTCAAATGACTCTCGATGAAAATGAATATTATAGGTTAACGCATGCCCATGCATAGAATAGGCTAACATACCAAGCATGCAGACAAACCTGCTCACCTTCTTCCACCTGATTAATTTCAACATGTTGATTTCATTCCTTTAGGACAAGAAATATCTATGCAGGTATTAACGCTGCACCACTGTAAAAAAGAGACCCTTATCAGCCTGGCAAGGCAAACAAAGCAGGGGCAAAGTCAACCAAAGAGAATGCATGGCTTAATTAAAGGAGCTTCGAGGGGAATTTTCAGCCCCCTTGTAAAATCCGTAGCACAGCGCTCAATTTAGAGCGTAACTCACGGCGATCAACAATCATGTCAATGGCACCATGATCAAGCAGGAACTCAGCACGCTGAAAATCTTCGGGCAGTTTTTCGCGTACGGTTTGCTCGATCACCCGTGGGCCGGCAAAACCGATCAGGGCACCTGGTTCGGCAATATGGATGTCACCCAGCATAGCCAAACTGGCGGACACGCCTCCGGTGGTCGGATGGGCCAACACGCTGATGTAGGGCACCCCCACATCACGCAACCGGGCCAAAACCGCTGAAGTTTTAGCCATCTGCATCAGTGAGTACAAGGATTCCTGCATACGCGCGCCACCGGTGGCGGAAAAACACACCAAGGCGCTTCGTTCGACTAGAGCCTTTTCAGCCGCACGGGTAAATTTCTCGCCCACGACCGATCCCATTGACCCACCCATATAGGCAAAATCGAAAGCCACAGCCATCAGTGGCCGCCCACCCACGGTACCACTCATCGCGATAATGGCTTCCCTTTCACCACTAGATTTGGCTGCGGCAACGATGCGATCACGATACTTTTTTGAGTCGCGAAACTTCAACGGATCAGCAGGTTCCATATTCGCCCACCACTCTTTGCTTGAATTCTCGTCGAACAGCGTAAGAAGACGCTTGCGCGCACGGATGGGATGGTGGTGACCGCATTTCGGACAAACCATCAGGTTATGTCGCAGTTCTGGCTTATACAGTACCACATCGCAACCGGCGCACTTTTCCCAGATGCCCTCGGGTACCTTTCCCTTGCCGACTAAAACAGCAGCGCCCTGTGTGCGCGGGGACATGATTTTTTGCAACCAGTTCATGGTCATCACCCTAGTGTTGAGCGTCTATGTTAGTCGAATTCGCATTCTGCCCGCCTGACCTTCAATGCGAGCTGCCCATGACCGCCGGATAGGTCCAAAACCCTAAAACTGCGCCTAATGATGATCCAGAGCTGCACGTATCGGCGCGAGAAACCCAGCAAGAGCGTCGCTTAAGTTTTCTTCCAGCCCAGCAGTCACCAGATACTCAACCAGTGCGCTGCCGATAACCACAGCATCAGCAACATCTGCAACAGCTTTCGCACTTTCTGCATCGCGCACGCCGAAACCCACCGCCACCGGCACACGTGTATGCTTGTAAATCTCAGCTACACGAGTGGCTACATCCGCGACACAAAGCCGCGCTGCACCGGTAATGCCAGCAAAGGAGACGTAGTAAAGAAAACCTTCAGCACTTGCACCCAACCCCGCCAAACGTTCAGGGGCAGTCGTAGGTGCAGCCATCAGGATCTGCCGCAGACCTGCTGCGCGCAGTGGCGCCAGCACAGATGATTCCTCCCAGGGACAATCCACTGGCAACACACCGTCCACACCGACCGATACGGCTGCTTTAGCGAAGCGTTCATAGCCGTAAGTCTCGATGGGGTTCAGATACCCCATCAGTACCACCGGTGTCGCGGTATCACGCTGACGAAACTCACCCACCCAGCGCAGCACATCGGCCATTCCAACACCCGCAGCGATAGCCCGCTCACTGGCGTGCTGAATCACCGGCCCATCGGCCATAGGGTCGGAAAAAGGGACGCCTAACTCAAGCAGATCGCCGCCACTGTCGACCAAGGCATGCATCAGCTCAACCACCTGTCCAGGACTGGGATCGCCGGCAGTCATAAACGGAATCAGGGCAGTACGGGAAGCCGTCTTGAGTTGGGCAAAACGTGCATCGATACGGTTCATACGATCATGACTAATCAGTAAAAAAAAACAAGGGCAACTTACACATCAGCGAATGACGGAAGGAAGACACTGCAATAGTTAACTACACAGACACACCCGCACGCATCGCGATTGTGTGCACGTCCTTGTCGCCCCGTCCAGAAAGGTTGCACAGCACGATGCCGTCGCGCGGATAGTCACGCGCCAGCTTGATGGCTTGTGCTACCGCGTGACTGGATTCCAGTGCTGGCAAGATCCCCTCCATCCGACACAGAAGATGAAAAGCTTCAAGCGCCTCTTCATCGGTGACTCCCAGGTAATCAACCCGACCAGCATCCTTGAGGAAAGCATGCTCAGGGCCTACGCCAGGGTAATCCAGGCCAGCAGACACTGAGTGCGTTTCCGTAATCTGACCATTATCGTCGCACAACACGTAAGTGCGATTGCCATGCAACACCCCGGGCCGGCCTGCCACCAGTGACGCAGCATGCCGTCCGCTACTGATGCCCTCACCTGCCGCCTCGGCACCCACAATACGCACTGCGCGATCATTCAAAAAGGCGTAAAACAGACCAATGGCATTGGAACCACCACCGACGCAGGCAGTCAGTGCATCAGGAAGGTGCCCGTAGTGTTCCAGCAGCTGGGCACGCGCCTCACGCCCTACAATGGCGTTAAAATCACGCACCATCAAAGGATAGGGATGCGGACCGGCCACCGTGCCGATGATGTAGAAGGTGTCCGAGACATGCGTCACCCAATCACGTAACGCTTCGTTCAGGGCATCTTTCAGCGTTCTGGAACCTGAAGTCACCGGCACCACGTCCGCCCCCAGCAACTTCATCCGGTAAACATTGATTTTCTGCCGCTCGATGTCCACGGCACCCATGTACACCACACACTTAAGCCCCATGCGCGCCGCTACCGTGGCGCTGGCCACGCCATGCTGCCCCGCACCGGTTTCGGCAATGATGCGGGTTTTCCCCATGTGCCGCGCTACCAGGGCCTGCCCTACTGTATTGTTAATTTTATGCGCGCCGGTGTGATTAAGATCTTCACGCTTGAGCACAATACGCGCACCACCCACGTGCGCGCTCAACCGCTTGGCAAAATAGAGCGGACTGGGCCGACCTACGTAATGTTTCAGGTCATCGTCGAGTTCAGCGACAAAGGCAGGATCCTGGCGCAGACGTAGATACGCTTCGGTTAAATCATCAAGTGGTGCAACTAGCGTTTCAGCAACATAGCTACCACCAAAGCTACCGAAACGCCCCCGGGCATCAGGAAAAGCATGGAAATCTTCAATCATGATTAGGGAAGCATCATACCCAGGCTAAAGAACACATCAAGCCAGCATCAGCACCATCGCAAGCACCCATGACCACCAGGCTAAGCTTTGCTTAAACCCAAGGGAAACGCCACTATGCCAGAAACAGCAAACGGTGGGAACCGGCAAGCATCAGCTCGTGTTGCTAAAAAGCCTTCGCACCGCTCTGCTGAACCTGACACATGGATGCGCCAAGAAGAACACCCCGCACACTCTGCTGTCTCGGCACAAAGATAGCGGCCTTCTCCACTAAAGATACCATAGCACCACGACTTAACCTCAGTATATCGACACCTCACACCATGGGAGGGCTGCGTTTAATTCGTTTTGTCGGCACGTCGCACCGACGCCACAAAAGCAGTCATACGATCTGCATCTTTGATGCCCGGCGCCGATTCCACGCCACTGGCTACATCCACCGCCCAGGGTCTTAGCTGATGAATCGCCGCACCCACATTGCCCGCATGCAGCCCACCGGCCAGAATCAGGGGTTGCGCCAGATCACTCGGCACCCAGGCCCAATCAAAACACTTGCCGCTACCACCAGCTTCGCCCAGGTGGTGGCCATCCAGCAAAAGCCCTGCTGCTCGCGGGTAGCAACGTAGATCAGTCAGTGCTGCAGGGACATCCCCCATGGCAATGGCCTTGATCCAGGGTAGTCCAAAGCTTGCACACCAAGGCGCACTTTCCCGTCCATGAAATTGCAACAGGTCGGGACGCACTATGGTTATAACGTTGTCAACAAGTGCTTTGTCGTCGTCCATGAACAAGGCGACACAACTAATGAACGGCGGCAAGGCGCAGCGTATGACCCGCGCCTGTTCTACGCTCACCTGCCGCCGACTGCGTACGGTAAACACCAGACCGATGGCATCGACACCTAGTCGCGCTGCCAGCAGTGCATCGCTGACCCGTGTCATACCGCAATATTTGATCCGGGTCACTGGCTTACCTCTGCCGGCAAGCCCCAGTGGGATGCGTAACGCGGACCGAGAAAGCTCAGCCCGCGGGCTGGTGCGGTTGGTCCGGCCTTATCGCGACACCGACCAGTCAACAGTTCGGTCATCCACTCAGGCGGTCGCTCGCCACGCCCGATTGGCAACAGTGCTCCGACAATATTACGCACCATGTGGTGCAAGAAGGCATTAGCCTCGATGTCCATGATGACTTGATCACCATCGCGTCTGACGTCAATAGCCAATACGCACCGCCGTGCATGTGCAGCCTGACAGGAAGCCGCACGAAAAGCACTGAAATCGTTTTCACCCAGTAATCGTTGCGCGGCATCATGCATAAGCGTGCTATCCAGAGGCAACCGCTCCCAGGTAAGATAACGCGCATGCAGAGCCGCGCGCACCGGTCGGTTGAGAATACGATAACGGTAACGGCGACTACATGCAGAAAAGCGGGCGTGAAATTCCCCAGAAACCGGTTTAGCCCACAAAGCCACCACTTCTCGCGGCAGATGAGAGCAAGTGCCAAGCACCCATGCACGCGGCTGGCGTTGAACCTCGGCATCAAAATGCACCACCTGACACACACCGTGGACGCCGGCATCGGTACGACCTGCACAGGTGACTTGTACCTGATGCGCCGCAACGCGAGAAATCGCCTGTTCCATTACCCCCTGAACGGTCATGCCATGCCCAAGCCGTTGCCACCCGAGAAAGTCGCTACCATCGTACTCGACACCCATGGCGATGCGCATAAGAAAATCCACAAGGAATTCAAGCCTTAAGTTCTCATCGGGAGCCGAGCGTCAGCGTATCTGTCTAAGGTAGTTGATCGAGCAATTCCCGCGCGCGCTGTTTCTGCGCCGGGTCACCACCCTTCATCACTTCGTCAAGCATGGCCCGAGATGCCTCAAAGTCCCCCATGTCCAGATAAAACCGCGCCAAACCGATCTTGGTATCCACTGGATTGCTGGCCACATGCTCCACACGATCATTTGCGGGCGTATCTGCCTCATCCGATCCCACCAATGAGTCATCATCCACTGGTTCAACGGTTGAACCAGTGTCTGGAGTCGATGCCTCAACATGCCAGTCCAAGCTAAAATCTTCGCTCTCCTTGGCCGTATTGGGCTTGCTTGCCGTTGATGCTGAAGATGATGAAGACTCATTGGGATGCGCCTCGAAATCGAATGGGTCAGAACCCCGATGTTCGACGTCGTTATCGGGGTTCACCGTCTCACGCAGTCCAACGCGCTGCTGTCCAGTGCCATGCCCGGCGGGAGCAAGGAACAAGGGATGCCTGGGAAGAAGTTCTCGCCCCATGCGCACGACTTCCACCCATTCATCCTGCAGGGAATCGGTCACGTGGGCAACCATGGCCGAAGCGGTAGCCTCGAAGCGTTCGCTATCGCCACGCCCGTAGTAGAGACTGGCCAGTTCCAGATGCAGGCCCACATCATCCGGGCACACTGCCAGTTGCTCCAGCAGTTCATCCTGCTCCGGGTCGGAACTAGCCGTGAGAGCACTTTTCCTGGCTTCAGTGGATTGCTTTGTGCCGCTACGGAAAAACAAACGCCATAGCAAAAGTAGCCCCAGTACCACGACACCCGCCGCAACCATAATCATCCAGTGTTGC
>JAAXIA010000207.1 GCA_012270595.1 Rhodanobacteraceae bacterium
GGTGTCCTCTATTAGAGCCGATGGTCGCTCACAGAGTTGGAGCTTTGAAGTTCCAGCCAAACTCTCGCGTTACATCGCCAGTAAAGGTTCGGTGTGCACAGATGGCACTAGCCTTACCGTCAACGAAGTAGATGGTGCATGCTTCGGCGTCAACCTGATTCCACATACGCTGGAGCGCACCGTTTTTTACGCTCGTCGTGTGGGTGACGCGGTCAATATCGAGGTAGATCTGATCGCCCGTTATGTCGAGCAGCTTCTCAGCGCCAACAACTCGAAAACCTCGAAAATGGACAGAAACTTTCTCCGGCAGCACGGTTTTGCCTGACGCGTTGATGGATCGCCTCATGCCTTTTAACACCATTCCTGAGTTGCTTGACGACATAAGAGCAGGTCGTATGGTCGTCATCCTCGATAGCGAAGATCGCGAAAACGAAGGCGACCTCATCATGGCCGCACAGAAAGTGCGCCCTAAGGATGTCAACTTCATGCTACGTGAAGCGCGTGGTTTGCTCTGTCTCGCGCTGAGTGAAGAGCGCACCCAACAGTTGGGGCTGCGCCCCATGGTGGGTAACAATACCTCGCGTTATCACACCAACTTTACTGTTTCAATTGAGGCCGCATCGGGCGTTAGCACTGGGATATCGGCATATGATCGCGCCCACACCATCCTGACTGCGGTGCAGGCAGATGCCAGACCAAAAGATCTGTCGCAGCCAGGTCACGTTTTTCCGCTAACCATGCGGCCCGGTGGCGTACTGGCCCGGCCAGGTCATACCGAGGCCGGCAGCGACTTAAGCAGACTGGCAGGACTGGAACCTGCTGCGGTGCTTATAGAGATTTTGCACGAAAATGGTTCCATGGCACGTCGTCCAGATCTGGAAATTTTTGCACGTAAGCATGGGCTTAAGATGGGCAGCATTGCCGAATTGATCCGCTATCGCCTGCAAAATGAGTGCGTCATTGTACAGGTGCATGAAGAAACACTAAGCACCGAATTTGGCCCATTCCGGTTGCTTATCTGGCGTGACACTATCCGTAATGGCCTCCACTGTGCACTGGTGCATGGGGTGGTTGATGATACTGCACCCGTGCTTACCTATATCCACCGTAGTTGTATCTTCTCCGAACTTTTTCATTTAAAACAATCTATTAAAGAGCCTTTTTTCACTAGTGTGTTAGGTCATATGGCAGCGGAAGAAAGCAGTGTGCTGCTGTTATTATCTGGCGAAGAAACAACCGATAGCCTATTGGCCCGATTCAAAGCGGTGCGTGACGCGCAGGCTACACCTGCACGGCTATGGTGCCAGTACCAATACGGGTTGTGCGCCCAGATGCTAAATAAGCTTGGTGTACGCACACTACGTATGCTTGGCGGATCCGATATGGCGATGGGTTTGGGCGCGCTTGGGCTAGAGGTGATCAAATCTGCTTAGCAAGGGCGTGAACAAAGGCATAAGATGCGGCATTTACTCATTCATCTATGGAAATCTCTTACACCATGAATCTTATTGAAGGCGATTTTTCCACCCCCAAAGGCCGTTTTTTGATCGTCGCGGGGCGTTTCAACAGTTTTGTCGTCGAGCCGCTAGTCAGTGGTGCACACGATGCGCTGGCTCGCCATGGCGTTAACGATACGCATATTGACCTGCTGCGTGTTCCCGGAGCCTGGGAGATGGCACAGGTGGCCTATAAACTAGCTGGCCATGGTAAATACGTGGCAGTGATCGCTCTGGGGGCCATTATTCGCGGTGCCACGGCGCATTTTGACTATGTGGCTGGCGAATGTGCCAAAGGGTTGGTCAGAGCCGCACTGGATCATGGGGTACCGGTAAGCTTTGGCGTACTTACCACCGACACTATCGAACAAGCCATTGAGCGCGCGGGCAGCAAAGCCGGAAACAAGGGCTTTGATGCAGCCATTGCCGCGCTTGAAATGGCCCATTTGTACGCAAAACTGTGATGCACCAGAAAGCGCAGCATATCGACCTGGCCGCACGTTCGCGCGCCCGTCGTCGGGCTTTGCAAGCCATCTATGCCTGGCAAGTAAGCGGTAGCCCCATACAGGCTATCATTGCGCAGTTCCGTCATGAACAGGACATGGAAATCGCCGATCTCGATTATTTTGAAGATCTGCTTTACGGCGTAGATCGCCACACCAACCAATTGGACGCAAGCCTGCGACCCTACCTCGACCGCGAAATGGCGCAGGTCGATCCCATTGAACGCGCGGTACTACGCCTGGCCGCTTACGAACTGGAATTTCGTCCAGATGTGCCTTACCGCGTCATTATCAATGAAGCAATTGAGGTCACCAAGCGGTTCGGTGCCGATTATGGTCACAGTTACGTCAACGGGGTGCTGGACAAACTGGCCAGCAAACTGCGTGTGATCGAAAAGCATGGCTGAAACCATAATCACCTCGACCTGATCGATTAGTGCGTGTCAGTGACGCAGGCTTTCTTTTAGAGCTAATGCTTTTTCAGAGAAATATATGCTAATAACATGAAAATAAAGTACTTTTTTAAGGTAACGCGATGATGACCTCCCAAAGAAAGGTATGACTGAAACGTCAGCACTGAACTTTCTCCGCCTACAATTTTACATAATATACATTATGCGCAATCATATCCGTCAGAGTCTACCGGGATTTTCCTGCAGAAAAAAATGACCAACCGTCGATCATGGATCACCTGTCCTACAATAATCGACGGTCGTACAACCGGAAACTAACGGAAACTAAAAACATGAATTTTCTGCATGCTTTGTCCGAGCTGGTGGGCAAAACAAATGTATTAACGGGTAAAGCTGCCGCTCCCTATCTCGTGGATTGGCGCGAGCGTTATCACGGCCAGGCGCTGGCGGTGGTTCGCCCTGGTACAACGGATGAGGTGGCTTCCGTTATCCGTGCTTGTGCGGCGGCGGAAGTGCCGGTTGTGCCTCAGGGTGGTAACACAGGCCTTTGTGGCGGTGCCACACCAGATGATTCGGGGCGAGCGCTGGTACTCTCCCTGCAACGCTTAAATCGTGTTCGTTACATAGATCAGCACAATAACACAATGACCGTCGAAGCAGGTTGTGTATTACAGACCATCCAGGAAACGGCCGGTCGTGTGGATCGACTATTTCCGCTGAGTTTGACAGCAGAAGGCAGTTGTACCATTGGCGGTAATCTTGCCACGAATGCTGGTGGTACCCAGGTCCTGCGCTACGGGTCCATGCGTGAACTCACCCTGGGGTTGGAAGTAGTCACTGCTGATGGTGCCATCTGGGATGGTTTGCGCGGTTTGCGCAAAGATAATACTGGCTATGCCCTACGCGATCTGTTTATTGGTAGCGAAGGTACATTGGGAATCATTACCGCAGCAACGCTTAAATTACACGCATTACCGCTCGCGCGTGCTACCGCATTTTTGGCGCTAGAGTCCATTGAAGCAGCGATGACCACGTTTGCCCACGCCAGGCATCGATTTGATGCCGCGCTTACTGGCTTTGAACTGATTGATGCGACCTGTATGGCATTGGTAGCCGAATACTTTCCCCGGCACACTTTACCCTTCGACCGAGAATCAGCAAAGCTGCCATGGTTTGTCCTGATTGAGCTTTCTGATAATGAAAGCGAGACACACGCACAGCAGCGTCTTGAAACGGTACTTGGTCAAGCTATCGAATCAGGCTTTATCAAAGACGCGGTAATTGCCAGTTCCATAGCTCAGAGCAAGGCATTATGGCAGCTGCGCGAAAGCGTGCCGCTGGCTGAAAAAGTAGCTGGAAAGGCGGTCAAACACGATATATCCGTCCCCTTGTCGCGCATGGCCTCTTTTGTGCGTGATACCCGACAGATCCTCGAGCAGGCATTCCCGGGAGTATGTCCGCTGGTATTTGGGCACCTTGGCGATGGTAACTTGCATTACAACGTTACTACCGGAACGCGGTGGGATCAAGATCAACTACTGGAACGACAACACGAAATATCCACGCTGGTGCATGACCAGGTTCACGCCATAGGCGGATCGATCAGCGCCGAGCATGGCATTGGCCAGCTCAAGCGCACTACCCTGACGCACTACAAGAGTGTTACGGAGCTGGCTTTGATGCGTTCTCTCAAGCGTGCGCTAGATCCCCGTGGCATCATGAACCCGGGTAAATTGTTGATTGACTAAAAACAGGCTCCTAAAGGACACAACACCCAAACACTAACGGAATGGGTGTTATTCGGTAGCTTTAAGTCACTGGACAATGGCCAGTCCATTCACACGGCGCGGGTCACTGGCTGCATCCAGCTTGTTAGTTTTGCGGTTCCAGATCACAACATTCTCGGCCCCCCAGGGTTTACGTAGCTTAAGGGTATAACCCATTTTTTTGAGGCTGGCGCTGGTGGCAGCATTGAAAGTGCCATTCTCCACAAACACCATATCGGGCAGAAACTGGTCATGAAAACGCTTATCGCTCACCAGCGTTCTTGCATGCTGACCATGGATAAAATGCAAGGTCCCTTCCAGCACCTGGGTAATAATGGTGGCCCCACCAGGCGAACCGATCACCAGGGTACGCTTTGGACCAAAAACAATACTGGGTGACATCGACGACAACGGCCGTTTTCCACCTTGAGGTGCATTGGCCTTGCTACCAGTCAGGCCATAGGCATTGGATTTACCAGGTACCAGGGCAAAGTCGTCCAT
>JAAXIA010000068.1 GCA_012270595.1 Rhodanobacteraceae bacterium
GTGCTCGCCAGTTACCACCTTGATGTGTGATGGGAACCGACCAGAACGCAATAGTGTGCTCTGGATGGAGCCATGGCCCTCATAAGCTACTAGCCATCCCTGTTTACGCTGGGTTTTTTCCTTGATGCAGTGCCGACCATCGCTACTGAGACAGAACAACACTTTACGGTGTTGATGGATGGCGGTTATCCGGGCAAAACGCAAAGCGACAAGCGTGTCTGCTTGTGCGGTGTGGAGTTGTTGAGCGCGCAGGCGCTGCTGCAGCGCGATTGTTGCCATGCTGGTGAGTACAGCGACGATGGCAAGCGTTATGATGAGTTCGAGCAGACCAAAGCCCTTCTGCGTTTTTTGCTGGGCTATTGGCATGTGCTTTTACTCGATTACCTCATGTCAGCCGGATGCACTCCTGCGTGTTGCCGTACGTTGGCCACATGCCTCATCACAGGCATAAAGCTTTTGCGAGATACCGACGAAACACGCTAATCTGTACAAGCTTACACCAAGCCAGACACAGTTCATGGACGAGCAATTTGAACTTGTTGCACCTTATCAACCTGCCGGAGATCAGGCGGAGGCCATTGCACTCCTGAGTAAAGGTTTTAACGCCGGACTTGCTGCCCAGACCTTGCTTGGGGTCACCGGCTCGGGCAAAACTTACGCTGTCGCTAATGTCATCGCGAAGGTGCAGCGCCCGACGATTGTCATGGCACCCAATAAAACGCTGGCTGCGCAGCTTTACGGGGAGTTCAGGGAATTTTTCCCGTGCAATGCGGTGGAATACTTTGTTAGCTACTACGATTACTACCAACCCGAAGCCTATGTTGTGGCTTCGGACACCTTTATCGAAAAAGACGCCTCGATTAACGAGCATATTGAGCAGATGCGATTGGCGGCTACCAAGGCTTTGTTGTCGCGCCGTGATGCGATTATTGTAGCTTCCGTGTCAGCGATTTACGGCCTAGGTAATCCTGAGGATTACCTTTCACTGCGTCTGATTCTGGCGCGTGGCGCGCGCATCGACCAGCGGCAGTTGATCCACCAGCTGACCGAGCTGCAATACAACCGCAATGAGATGGAATTGCGCAGGGGGTGTTACCGCGTGCGGGGTGAGGTCATCGATGTCTTTCCGGCGGAATCGGAAACTGAGGCGCTGCGCATTGAGCTGTTTGATGGCGAGGTGGAGAACATGGCGCTGTTTGATCCACTCACTGGCCAGACCTTGCGCAAGGTCCCACGCTTTACAGTGTATCCGCGTACCCATTACGCTTCTACCCGCCAGAGCGTGCTTAATGCCATGGAGACGATCAAGCTCGAGCTGAGCGGGCGTCTGGAAGTCTTGTATCGCGAAAACAAGCTGGTTGAGGCGCAGCGACTGGAGCAACGTACCCGCTTTGACCTGGAGATGATGGCCGAAGTGGGGTATTGCCAGGGCATAGAAAATTACTCGCGCCACCTGACCCGTCGCGACGCAGGTGAGCCGCCGCCAACTTTGTTTGATTATCTTCCACCTGACGGTTTGCTGGTGATCGATGAATCGCATGTTACCGTGCCACAGATCGGTGCCATGTATAAAGGCGACCGTTCGCGTAAGGAAACTTTGGTGGCTTTCGGTTTTCGCCTGCCTTCCGCACTGGATAATCGTCCACTGCGTTTTGAGGAGTGGGAAGCACGCGTCCCACGTGCGATTTATGTCTCGGCAACACCGCGTGATTACGAGCTGAAAAAAGCGGGTGATGCTCTGGTCGAGCTGGTGGTGCGTCCTACAGGGCTGGTTGATCCCGAAGTGGAAGTGCGACCGGTGCGCACCCAGGTGGATGATTTACTGGCTGAGGCCAATGCGCGCATTGCCATGGGGGACCGGGTGCTGGTGACAACGCTCACCAAACGCATGGCTGAGAATCTTACCGACTACCTGTGCGATCATGGTATCAAAGTACGCTATTTGCATTCAGACGTAGATACAGTCGAACGTAGCCAGATTATTCGTGACCTGCGCTTGGGCGAATTTGATGTGTTGGTAGGCATCAATCTCTTGCGTGAAGGTTTGGATATGCCTGAGGTATCGTTGGTGGCCGTGCTGGACGCCGACAAGGAAGGCTTTCTGCGTTCTACCGGTTCGCTGATACAGACGATTGGGCGCGCCGCACGCAATGTGCGCGGCAAAGCCATTCTCTATGCCGATACGATCACCGGCTCCATGCGTGCCGCAATGGATGAAACCGTGCGACGCCGCCAAAAACAGCTGGACTGGAACCGTGCTCATGGCATTACGCCCAAAACGGTAGTGCGGCGTATCAATGATGTGATGGAGGGTGCGATCAGACAAAAAAAACCGGCGCATGGTCGCCGTTTGGCGCGTACCGTCATCGAACCGGCAGCAGAAGACTGCCAGGGTATGGAACCGGCCCGGCTTGCCGCCCGGATTAGCAAGCTGGAAGCACGGATGTATCAGCACGCGCAACATCTGGAGTTTGAGGAGGCAGCCAGGGTGCGTGATCAGATCCATCAGTTAAAACAGCAGGCACTGCGTTGAGCTGCGCGCGGTACAAACAAAGACCACCGTTAGCGCTAGCCTTTAATTTTGCGCGAGGTGGTGGGCGGTACAAGGATCGAACTTGTGACCCCTACCATGTCAAGGTAGTGCTCTACCGCTGAGCTAACCGCCCGTGATGGATGTATTTACTGGATTTATCCGGGATCGCCTTGGGCGCACCCAAGGGATTGCAATGCCGGTGGAGAAGCACGCACTTGAGGCGCTCAAGCTGTATGAGTATAGGTGATAAGTTTGCCTGGTACAAGCCAAAAGCGCCTTGCCCGGGCTTCGTGCATGTCAGTGAGCCTATTGGAAAGGTTCATGTGCTCTCGACTGGCTCAGAGTGAGTTGTTACTAAAGGAACAGACGGCATGTCCTTAAGCCCATGCCTAAAGCACCTGCTGGTTCAATGCAAGTTTTTTCTGGGCTTTAAGAATTACCGGTGGCGATGGAAAAACAGCCGAATGCCAAGGGATCCATACCCGCGTCAAGTTTATCCATTTCGCCTTCCTGAGCTTGCTACTTCAAGAATTTTATGGACAGGCTCTTACAGGATGGCCTGACATTCAACATCAGACAGATGTGTGTGCGGATCGCTTTAGTCTTTTTGTGGCTGAAGGCTGCGTCATAATAAGATCGGCTTTTTATATCAAGGCGCTTGCAATGACCTACCTGTGGCTCAAGTCTTTTCATGTGCTTTTTATTATTGCTTGGATGGCAACGGTATTCTATTTGCCGCGCATTCTGGTTAACCTCGCTGAGGTGGGTGACGAGTCGCTAGTAAAGGCGCGCCTTTTACTCATGGGGCGGCGGCTGTACCGGTTTGGGCATCATATGTTCGGGTTAGCTTTTGTGACCGGTCTGGTCTTGTGGCAAGGTTGGCGCTGGTTTGCCACTGTGCTGCCCAATGTGACCGCAGGCCGGCACTGGATTGACGCCAAACTGGCCCTGGTTATCTTTTTGCTCGCCTATTTTATGTATTTCGGGCGGTTGCTTAAACGCTATCAAAAAGGTGGGGTATTGCCGTCGGCGAAGGTGTTACGCTGGGCCAACGAGCTGCCATTACTGCCGCTTTTGGGCGTGGTTTTTCTGGTGTTGGCCAAGCCTTTTTAGGGCGTTTGGGTCTTTAGATAAGTCTCGTCGCTTTCCTGGCGTGCGCGCTTGACGTTCCGTGTGGACAAAAATGCCCACAAGGGACGTCGGGGAGCTTGGTGCCAGGCAGATGGATGTTTCGGGTCCCCGCGCATGTTGTGTAGATGGTTCAGAAACTCCCTGCGCGGGATGTCATGAGCACCGAGTGCAAGCAGATGGGGGTTGGCGATCTGCGCGTCTAGAAGGGGGTAACCCCAATCGCGAAGCAAGGCTCCAAGTACAGTTAATGCAGCTTTTGAACCGCCACTTTCACGACTGAACATCGACTCTCCAAAAAACATTCTGCCCATTGCAACACCGTAGATGCCGCCGATCAAAGATGCGTTGTTCCACACTTCTACGCTATGCGTGTGGCCCTGCGCATGCATTGTCGTGTAGGCGTCGATCATGTCCGCGGTAATCCAGCTTTCGCTCTGTCCAGGGCGCTTCCTGGCGCAGGCGTTGATCACTTCCTCGAAGGCGTGGTCTACGCTAAACTGCCACGTGGAGTGTGCTAGTTGCCGTCGCAGGCTACGATTAGGCGATAGCGCTGAGGTATCGAATACACAGCGCGGGTCAGGTGACCACCACAAGATGGGTTGTGTTTCGCTGTACCACGGAAAGATGCCGCGTGCGTAGGCTGCCAGCAGGCGTTGCGGTGACAGGTCACCGCCGAGGGCGAGTAGGCCATTGGGCTCGTCGAGTGCATGCACCGGGTTGGGAAAGCACTCGGGGGCATCATGCTCAAGTTCTGGCAGGTGGATCATGATGGAAATGGCTGATTTTAAGCCGGCGTCTCCTGATCGAGCCAGCGCTCAGCATCCAGTGCGGCCATGCAGCCAAAACCTGCCGAGGTAATGGCCTGACGGTAAATGTGGTCGGCTACGTCGCCAGCGGCGAATACTCCAGGTACCGAGGTCATGGTGGCCATGCCTTGCTGACCGCCATGGGTTTTCAGGTAGCCGTTGCGCATCTCCAGTTGACCTTCAAATATACCGGTGTTGGGCTGGTGACCGATGGCGATGAAGAAGCCGCTGGCTGCAATATCACGCTTCTCCCCAGACCGGACATCCTTAATTCGTACGCCGGTGACTCCGCTGTCGTCGCCCAGCACCTCAGCCACGGTGTGATGCCAGACCAGTTCGATGTTTCCTCCGCGGGCTTTTTCGAACAGTTTATCCTGCATGATCTTTTCGGCGCGCAGGCTATCACGGCGGTGTATCAGGTAGACCTTGCTGGCGATATTAGCCAGATACAGCGCCTCTTCGACTGCGG
>JAAXIA010000120.1 GCA_012270595.1 Rhodanobacteraceae bacterium
ATGGAGGAGACCACAAGCAGCTACTTAAGCAGCTAACATACTGGTATAAAACGACAAAACGCTAACCCTTAGCTACTTCAGCCCCCAAAATTTTTATTGCTGGCGAGCGGCTATAAGTTTCAGCCAGTAACAACACATGAAAAGAACACGTGCTTTCAGCATCCATTTGGCATTTTTCTTTATTTGATTTTGTGAATAGTGTTTTAATTTCACCCATCCACTGAGATCCAGCTCAGTGAACCGTGTTATCGGTGGGCCGGTTACGCCCCAAGACACATTCGGCGTGAAGCAGCATGGTGCCCATACGCACAAACTCATGTAATTCGATGAAACTTTCTTCGTCCTCTTCATCGTCGCCAAGACCGAACGTAGCAGCCGCAAGTAGCCCCAGATCGTGCAAAATCTCCTGTGCTTCTTTCGACAACCTGGCGTGCGCAGGGGAACCAGCCAGACCGAAGCCACCAAGGAAACCCCGGCACCAATCACCCAATGCCTCGACACGCTCGGACAATGGGCGATCATCCGCGGGAATCAATAGCTGGAAGATAAGTTCATCGGCAGCCAGCGTATTGATACTTTGTTGCACAAGTAACGCAAGCATGGACTGATCACGTGCGCCCAGCGTGTTTTCCTCGCTCTGTATGTGCAGCACTGCCAGCGGCGAGTGGTCAATGTGACCACCACAGGCCAAAAACCCGCACAGCGAACCATGCAGTTCACTGCCTGACATGGCCAGCTGCAGACGTGCGCACAGGCTCGAAAGTTCCTCATAAGCCACTAACTTATCATCACGCATGACACAACACTCATACTTGCAAGGCTTTAGTCTAGCAGTGTCTGCCCGACAACAACGTGTGCTGATATAGTGCAGCACATGAGCTATTCTGATTCCACACAGCGTGAGCTTGCCGCACTCGACCAACAGCTTGAGCGATTGCTGGATAGGGTACGACGCCTGAACGAAGAAAACCGCAGTTTGTCTCGCAGTCAGGAACAACTAAAGAGTGAACGCGCCCATTTCGTGACACGTAACGAACAGGCGCGCAGCCGCGTAGAAGCAATGATCCAACGCCTGAAAACGCTGGAAAAGAACCATGACTGAGCAGATCAACACGTATGAAACTGTGGCACTACGGCTGCTCGAACGCGAATTTCTCGTTTCCTGTGCACCAGATGAGCGCGATAGTCTGGTCGCCGCCGGAAAACACCTCGATCACGACCTGCGCGAGCTGCGCGCCCGCAGCAAGACGGCGGGTTTTGATCGTCTGCTTGTGTTGACTGCGATTAACATGACGCATGAATTGCTCAGCTTACGCGAAGACTGTGAGCACGACGCGCAGAACCTTAGCCGGCACATTGCCCTTTTGCGCCACAAGCTGGAAACGGTACTCGACGCGAAGACAAAGCTTGACTAAAATAGAACTCGCGCGTTTTCTGCGATGTGCGCCAGCTCACTCTTAACATTTGCCTTGTTCCTAAATTTGACCTTGGGTCGGCAACTCACTGGTTTGTTGTGCATGCCCGCTTGCAGCGGGAAGCCTGAAAACCCTGACGGCCTTCCCACCTGATCCCATCTGGATCAAGGTCGTTTGGTGAGAAGCGGCATCGCGGTTAACGCCACCTTCATCTAGCTCAGCCCCCTCACCGCAGACGGGTGCGCTGTGCCCGTGACGGCATCCGCGCATTTTTCTCCATCACCCAGGAAGTCGTGTGAACGCCTGCACCGACGCGCAACGCCGCCATCTCCGCCAGCAATTAACCATGCGGCGGCGGCAACTGCCCCCAGCACAACGCATGCATGCTGCGCTGAGCGTGCGACGCAGTCTTGAGCAGTTAGCTGCATTCCATACTAGTACCCGTGTGGCCGGCTATTGGGCTGTCAATGGTGAATTACCACTAAACATTGCCATGTCGTCACTGACAAGGCATAGGCAATTGTTTTTTCTGCCACAGGTCGGTGCAGATCAGAGCCTTCGTTTTGTGCCATGGCACAGCGGCGAGCCGGTAAAACCCAACCGCTATGGCATTCCCGAACCGCTGGCAGCGCAAACATGGCTTGCTCCATTCCAGCTTGATCTGGTATTAATCCCACTACTGGCCTTCGATCGTCACGGCCAACGATTGGGCCACGGTAACGGCTATTACGACCGCAATTTTGCCTTCCTTGGCGGTCAGGTCCGGCCTGGCGTGCCGCTGCTGGTCGGTATCGCCTATGCTTTCCAGGAAGTAAACCGAATCAAGGCGCGCTCATGGGATATTGCCCTGGATTATGTTGCCACCGAGTACGAACTTATCTCATGCCACTTTGCCTAAGGAACCCAGGTGATGAACTACTGGCTGATGAAGTCCGAGCCGGAAGCTTTTTCCATCGATGATCTCAAGCGCAAAAAATGCGAACCTTGGGACGGTGTACGTAACTATCAGGCGCGCAACTTCATACGTGATGGCATGCAAGTGGGCGACCAAGTGTTCTTCTACCATTCCAACTGTGCCCAGCCGGGCATCACCGGTATTGCCGAGGTAGCCAGCGATGCCTATCCCGATCCTACCCAGTTTGACCCCAAAAGCAAGTATTTCGACCCGGAAAGTACGCGCGATCGCCCGCGCTGGATGCTGGTCGATGTCGCTTTCGTACGCAAGCTCAAACGCAGCATCACGCTTAAGGAACTGCAGGCGTTATCGGCGCTAGCCGACATGAAACTACTACGCAAGGGTAATCGTCTGTCCGTATTGCCCGTAATGACTGAACACTGGCACACTATCCTGTCACTGGAATAATTTTTCTATCACCTCGCCTGCCCATAGCCAGTTCCATGAACCACGCAAACGAAAAACGCCAGGCCGCGCAAGCCGCACTCCACTACGTGGAAAACGACGCCATTGTCGGCGTCGGCACCGGCTCCACCGTCCGCTTCTTTATTGATGCGCTCGCCGGATTAAAATCATCTATTCAAGGTACAGTTTCCAGTTCTGAACAATCCACCGCACTACTGAAACAACACGGCATCCCTGTTCTCGATCTCAATGCGGTGGGTCCGCTCTCACTCTATGTGGATGGGGCAGACGCATGTGACCGCAACAAGTGCCTGGTTAAAGGCGGTGGCGGTGCGCTTACCCGTGAAAAAATCCTCGTGGAAGCAGCAAGCAACTTCGTCTGCATCATTGACTCAAGCAAGCAGGTGGATATTCTGGGAGGCTTTCCTGTACCCATCGAAGTGATCCCCATGGCGCGTAGCCTGGTCGCCCGCGAGGTGGTCAAACGCGGTGGTCAACCCGTATGGCGCGATGACGTAGTCACCGACAATGGTAACTGGATCATTGATGTGCACAACTGGCGCATCAATGACCCACTGGCACTGGAGCAACAACTGAACCAGATTCCGGGGATTGTCACCGTAGGCCTATTCGCCCGATGCCGCCCCAGTGTTGTGCTGGTGGGCGCGCAAAGGTTCTAGATGACAAGGCCTGTTCGATGCACTTACCCGCATGTAAATCAGGACGATCTTCATCTGCCGATGAGAAAACGGCCGCTAAGGTAATTATCAATACAAGGCCCTTTAACAGACTCTTGGCCATGACCTTGTTGGACGCGACTACGTTGTTTTAGGTCTGCTCCATGATTAATGCACTTTTCACCGTACGTGGCGATAACGATCATGCCACCACGGATTACAGCCGCGCTGCCTATCAATACACCAGTTAAGCATTCTGAGTTGGACAAGCCCGCTCAGTGCGTAATAGACATGGTTGTAACTCACGACAGCAAGGACGAAGCCTGCCACCGATAGAATGATGTAAGCTCACAAGACCGGCTTCGGGTCTGTTGTTCGTATGGTTTTCCTCCTCTCAAATAGCATGGAGGCGGCACCAATAAGCCGCTGTACCAGGATGACTTCCTCCAGGCGAAACAGATCGGCAGCAGCTAAAGGCTTGGAGAGCGACAGCAACCAGGGCGTGCTCATCCCCTTTCAAATCTTCAATAGCCATTACCGTCTCCCACTTTCGCTTCGTCGTCATTTGGGTAAACAGGGTAAAAAGAGGCTAGGAACTACGGCCTTTTTTTATTTGCTAATGACCTGGTGCAGGCAGCTTCGACGACCACGGTTGCACGACTTCATGCGACAGTATGTCGAAGCAATCCGCGCACGCAGCGCGGCGATTACTCTGACCGAACGGCGTCGCTGACAGCAGGCCGTCAATAACGCTGGCGCGTCGGTAGCCCTGGAGGAAGGCTCATGACTGATTTCCTCGCGAACCACGGTAATGGCGCAGCCGCCGAACGACAAGCCATTGGCGACCGACGAGTCCCAGAAGTTGGAAGGTCACTATACCTTGCGCCGCATCGTTGCTGGATCTCCTTCGCGACCAGTGTTCTTACACCGTTTTGAGATTGCTCGAGTCAGTGTTCTTACACCGTGTACGTGCGGTGCGTAAGGTCGGTGCCCCTGAAACGTAACGGGTCGGATCAACAAGCCCCGCCGCGAGGAAGCCCTGCGCACGCAGATGGCAAGCCTCACAGCGTCCGCAGGCACGTCCCTGGCTATCGGCCTGGTAGCAACTCACCGTCTGCGCAAAGTCGACACCCAGACGTACCCCTTCCTGAACAATCTCAGCCTTAGCCAGTGCGATCAGTGGGGTGTGAATACGTACCCGCGCGCCTTTCACGCCAGCGGCGGTAGCCAGTTGAGCCAACTTCTCAAAGGCGTCGATAAAAGCAGGTCGGCAATCAGGATAACCGGAATAATCGACCGCATTGACCCCACACCAGATGTCCGTCGAACCAAGAACCTCGGCCCAACCCAGCGCCAGTGCCAGCATGATAGTGTTGCGTGCCGGCACATAGGTCACCGGAATATCCTCGCCGACAGGCCCATCCAGAGGAATATCTATATCCGCAGTAAGTGCCGAGCCACCGATGCCATCAAGATCCACCCGTAGAACCTTGTGTGAAACTACGCCCACCATGCGCGCCACAGATTTGGCCGCCTCCAGCTCCGACTCATGACGCTGACCATAATCTACGCTGAGCGCGTACACCTGGTAGCCCTGTTCGCGTGCCATCGCAACAGTCACGGCTGAGTCCATACCACCGGAAAGTAGCACCACTGCTTTGTGTAACCCGCTTTCAAACATACCGCTTACCACTCCTTCCATCATGACTTCCCGGCAGTCGCTGCCATTACAAGCTTAAATTGGCGTGCCGCCAGCGTTTTATCTTCCAGGGGCTTCCTGCCACAGCACTTTATGCAACTGCAACTGAAATCGCACGGGCAATTTGGCTGCCATAATCCACTCCGCCAGTTCTTGTGGCGGCATCTGCTGCCATGCAGGCGAGAACACCACCATGCAGCGTTCATCTAGCGCATGTGCTGCCACAGCAGCGCATGCCCAGTCGTAATCAGCACGACTGGCAATAACAATTTTAATTTGATCATGTGGCAACAGGTGATCAATGTTCGACCATCTGTTACGCGCACATTCTCCGGAGTCAGGGGCTTTCAGATCCATGACCTTACGTACGCGCACATCGACACCAGAAAGATCCAGTGCGCCAGAAGTCTCCAGCGATACCTTATAATCAAGCTCACACAAGCGCTTCAGCAAATTTAAACAGCGCTTCTGCGCCAAGGGTTCACCACCCGTGACACAAACATGACGGACATCATGCCTCTGCACCTCTGCGAGAATCTCCTCACTGCTCCACCAGCTGCCGCCATGGAAAGCATATGGGGTATCGCACCAGGCACAGCGCAGCGGACATCCGACAAGGCGCACAAACACGGTGCGCCATCCAACCGCATCAGCTTCACCCTGGATGGAATGAAAAATCTCGGCAACACGCAGTCGCTCAACTACGGCAGCCGTGCGTGGGGCGGGCATATCAGCCACGGGAACAAACATGGGAAACTCAATGAGCCTGATTTTAATGAACCTGATTAAGACGCCGCAAACGACCTCGTGCCAGAGTGGCCACATGACTTGACGGATAGCGGGAGAGCACTGTCTTCAATGTGGCCTTGCCTACTGCCGTTTGCCTCATTTCAAGCTGGGTATAACCCAGCTTGAGGAGTGCACCTGGTGCCTTGGCACTATCCGGAAAGCTGGTCAGCAGCTGCTTGAAGGCTTCCAGTGCCACCTGGTAATTTTGTGTCACGTAGTATGACTCACCCAGCCAGTAAAGTGCGTTAGGGGTAAGCGCGGTATGTGGATATTTCTCAATATAGCCACGAAAACCACGGGAAGCAGCCACATAGTCACCGTCACGCAGAGACTTAAAGGCGGCGTCATAAGCAGCACGCATGGTGTCATTGGCTGACGTGACCTTCTTTTTGGTAGCCGGCCTAGTGCTCTCTTTTTTGACTTTCTGCTTTGCCGGGGTTTGTGCGTTCGTGCCAGCAGAAGCAAGGTGCTGCGGTTTGACCGACTTTACCAACCGCTCAGTCACAACAGTGCCTGCCGCTGGTTTTACCGCACTTATTATTGCGGCAAGTTTGCTCTGCATCTGCCCAAGGTGCACGTCAAGGTCGGCATCATGCGTCTTTTGACTGGTCTGGAACGCGCGCAGCTGGTGTTGCAGGTCTTCAATCTGGCCCTGCATCTGCTGCACCTGCCATTGCAACTGCTGCATGCGGTTAAGCCTGTCAGCACTACTCTGGTTTTGCTGCTGCAACTGCTGCTCGAGCCGGCTTACCCGGTCAGCAAGGCTTAATCTGGCGTACTGCGCAAGAGTCGGACACGCCAGAAGCACGGCAACCACCCATGTGGCTACCGTGCCTATTCTGATCAAAGTATGTCCAATTGCAGTTTTCATTACTGCGCTGTGTAGAAGATCTCAACCCGGCGGTTCTTGCTCCAGCAATCCTCATTATGCTTGCGACAAACGGGCTTTTCCTTGCCGTAAGAAATCACGCTGACCTGGCTTGAGGATACACCCGCGGCCTCAAGGGCATGGAGTACAGCGTTTCCACGACGCTCGCCAAGACCAAGGTTGTACTCACGCGTACCACGCTCATCCGTATTACCTTCCAGGCGCACGCGGGCCGTTGGGCGATCAAGCAGATATCTGGCGTGGCAGGCGATAATATGCTGGAATTCCGGTTTGATATCAGTCTTGTCGAAATCGAAATACGCTACACGCTGGCGCAGGCAATCATCGGTCGTCAGGTCATTCGGCGTGTACTTGCCACTGTCCTGGGCGACTGGGGGCAACGCTTCATTCGTTGCCTGCACAGACGGAGTAATCTTCTGCATCCTAACTTCCTGCTTCTTGCTGCAAGCCACCGCACTAATGCAGAGCAGGGCAATCAAAGCGACGCGAAAAATCTTGTTCATGATAGCGTTTTCCTTCCTACAGGTTTAAAAGTTCTAAAAAATCAATGGTAGTCATCATGACGGGACGAAAACGGAACGCCCCATGCCAGTCCCTTGCACAGCCCTTAAAGCTCAGTGTGTCCGGTACGGTCCCCAGTCCGGCTCACGCACATCGCCATTGGAAAGCGCAAGACGCTGCCTTACCATACCGTCACTGGAAACGGCGTAGAGTACACCATGGTGGCTATCGCTGGAAGCATACAACAGCATGCTGGCATTGGGTGCAAAACTTGGCGATTCGTCCAGTGGTCCCGGCGAAACATAACGCACCTTGTCGCCCTGAAGCCGATCCATGATAGCGATACGATACACGTTCCCGTTGGCCTGCACCATCGCCAACAGCTTACCGTCGTTGCTAATATCGCAATCGTAGTTACTCTGCCCCTGGAAAGTCACCCGCGTTGGTATACCACCGGTCGCTGATATCTTGTAGATCTGCGGCCGCCCGGAACGATCAGAAGTAAAATAGATACTACGGCCATCAGGCGACCAGACTGGTTCAGTATTGATGGCCCAGCTATGCGTCAAACGAGTCTCCTTACGGCTGGGCCAGTGCATCACAAAGATCTC
Organism: Rhodanobacteraceae bacterium; assembly: GCA_012270595.1. Lineage (GTDB taxonomy): Bacteria > Pseudomonadota > Gammaproteobacteria > Xanthomonadales > Rhodanobacteraceae > Rhodanobacter_A. The sequence goes on from JAAXIA010000120.1 coordinate 7,942, forward strand.
GGGACTGCCTGTGTAGGATAGCGACATGGCCAGCTTGCTGCCATCGGGCGACCAGGCCGGGGCACCGTTGATCCCCTTGGCCCGCCCCGACACCAAAGTACGCTTCCCAGTGCTGAGATTTTGCACATAGATCGCCGAATTACCGCTTTCAAACGAGACATAGGCAATTTTTTTACCATCAGGCGACCAACGAGGACTCAGCAACGACGCATGCGAGCGCGCCACCACTTGCGGATGATGACCATCCGAATCAGCCACAATCAGGGAATAGCTGACTGACTTGCCAGATCCAGTCACCGTAACGTAGGCAATCCGGGTCCAGAATGCACCACGTATACCGGTAATTTTCTGGTAAATCTGGTCAGCAATCTGGTGAGCCAGACCGCGTAGATCATCCAGCGGAGCCGGAGGCATGCGTTGATGCAATAGATTACGCTGCTTGTTGACGTCCCATAGCTCGTATTCCGCCTGCACCTTGCCCTTGCCAACACGGCTTAGACGACCCACCACGATGTAGTCCTGCTTAAGCAGACGCCAGGTAGCGAACCTGATCTGCCCACCCTTGGTGGGCCGTTCAAGCATGGCACTTCTGGCCAGTGCGCGGAAACGCCCTGAACGGTTAAAATCGTTACTGATAACGGTCGCTATATCGGTGGGCAATGCGCTGCCACCTGACTCGGCGAAGGGCACCACCGCAACCGGCGTAGCGGTCTTGAGGCCCCCGACAATATGAACGTCGAGCGGTTGCGCCAACAACGGACTGGTAACGAGCAGCAGGCACACTTTGGTAATTAAAGAAGAATATTTACGCATGAGCCACATTATCGCAGTTACTTTGGAGTAAATGTAAGCGTTATATCGCGCCGGAAAACTTTTTCAAACCCCCTGTAAGGCAAAATTTGGGTGCGTAGTACCGCATTTTCGATGGAGCGGCGCCCTGCCGCATCATACGGACAATTGGCATCGACGGTCGCGCTCACCACCACTCCCCCAGGCAACTGCACGATGTGCACCTTGCACGACACCAACGGCATGTTATCCGGGCGCAACCAGTTGGGAGTCACCGCACTCTGAATTGCTACGGCATAGCGTTGCAAAAGTACCGCCTTCTGGCTTTGGCTACTACTTTGCTGCTCCTGCGCTAGCGGTAACTTCGAAGGTTTCTGGTTTTTAGACTTCAGAACAGCCAGTTGCTGCATGGCCTCACGCGCTTTTCTGCTCAGATGACGGGTCTGCCGCGATGCGGCGTCCATTCTGGCGAAGAGCGCATTGACTTTTTTCATCTCAGCCTTACGTCGCACGGCCTGGGCTTCCAGTTCAGCCCGGTGTCGACGCCGTTTCTCCGCCTGGATGCGCTGCTCCCTGGCACGACGTGCCGCTTGTTCAACCACCCTTTGCTGATTTTTCACTGCCGGTGGTGTCGGCGGTGGCAAAGTCTTGACTTTAACCTTTCTTGGAATCGGTGCCGATTCCGGTTGTGCCGTCGGCGGTAGCGGTCGATGCGATGACGATCTGACTTTGGTTTTCTTCTCTGGCGGACTCGCCCCCCCCACCAGCACTGCCTCCATCGGAGGCCCGGGAATATCCAGTGGTTTAGAACACCTAATCGGATTAAGCCAGACCGGAAGATGAAGACTTGCAAAGAAGCTTTCGTAACTGGAACACGGCAAAACGGCAAGAAACAAAAAGACCACGATTACCAGATGCAACGCAGCTGAAATCATCACCGCGCGTGGCGTCGTATTACGGTCGTCCATGTGGATTATCCGGGGTCGGCACACTCATCAGCCCCACACTGGACACGCCAGCCTGCTGCAAGTCACCAAGTGCCTGGTAGACGCCGTCATAGCTTCCGGAGCGATCACCTGCCACCAGTACCCGGACCGTCGGGTTCTGCTTCAATATAGCTGCGATTTCAAGCTTAAGCTGACTGGCATCGACTGCCTGTTTATCGTGCTTGCTCTTACGCAGAAAAAAGTGACCAGCATGATCGACTTCCACAATCAGCGGTTCCTTCTGTGTATGTAGCGCCCTGGCTCGAGCTTGTGGCAGTTCCACATCGACACTGGAATTAATCATCGGGGCGGTGACCATAAAAATAATCAAGAGCACCAGCATGACGTCGATATAGGGAA
>JAAXIA010000058.1 GCA_012270595.1 Rhodanobacteraceae bacterium
GGGTAGAGGTGTCGTGACTCCAGTCGGTTGCCTCGTTTTGCCGGCGAGGGAGCAAGGCGTCAAGGATACGATCTTCGGCGCGATCCTCGGCCCGTGCGCGTACGTGTTTTAACGCCTGTTCGCGGGTGAGTTTATAGGCGACATCAATCAAGTCACGGATGATGGATTCCACATCCTTACCCACGTAGCCTACTTCAGTGAATTTAGTTGCCTCTACTTTCACGAATGGTGCATTGGCTAGCGTGGCCAGACGGCGTGCGATCTCGGTTTTACCCACACCGGTGGGGCCGATCATTAAGATATTTTTTGGCGTGACTTCCTCGCGCATGGCCGGTTCGAGCTGCATGCGCCGCCAGCGACTGCGCAGTGCTACTGCAACAGCGCGCTTGGCATCGTGTTGGCCGATGATGTAGCGGTCGAGTTCGTTAACGATTTCGCGAGGAGTGAGTTCAGACATGGATATACCGGTTAAAGTGGAATTTGGCTGGAATAAGGAAAAACATAAAGGTAAAGGCTTTGTGCCTGCTACGCAGGGGGCAGCCCAAGGCAGGGCTTCATACCTGATTGCAAAGAGTGGCCAGCTAAAGGCTAGCGCATGGCGCTGCTACAACTCTTCAATGGAGGTGTTGTGATTGGTGTAAATGCATAGGTCGGCGGCGATCTTTAGCGCACGCTCTACAATGGCGCGTGCATCAAGCTGGGTGTTTTCCATGAGTGCCAGCGCGGCCGATTGCGCATACCCCCCCCCTGAACCGATGGCAATCAGGCCGTGTTCTGGTTCCAGCACATCGCCGTTACCAGAAATAAGCAAGGAGGCCTCTTTATCGGCGACTGCCAGCATCGCTTCCAGTCGACCAAGGCGTCGATCAGTGCGCCAGTCCTTGGCCATTTCTACCGCAGCACGGGTTAAATTGCTGCCGTGCTTTTCTAGTTTAGCCTCGAAAATTTCAAACAGGGTGAAGGCATCGGCAGTAGCACCGGCAAAACCGGCCAGCACGTCGGCATTGCGACCCAGTCGACGGATCTTGCGAGCACGTGCCTTGGCCACAATGTGACCAAGCGTGACTTGCCCATCACCACCGATCACTACGTGGCCATTCTTGCGCACGCTGACAATGGTGGTGGCGTGGAAAGATTGCATAAAAAACTCCAGGCATTAGACCAGCTGAGATGGGGATGGTATGAGCAGGCTTCAATACGCCATGGTGGTAGTAATCGCCGTTTTCTTTAGCGGTGTTTGTGCCGCGCCCGCGGGTGGGCCGCGTCGTACACTTTGGCCAGGTGCTGGAAATCAAGGTGGGTATAAATCTGCGTCGAGGCAATGTCATTGTGGCCAAGTAGTTCTTGCACTGCACGCAGGTTGCCGGAGGATTCCAGCAGGTGACTGGCGAAGCTGTGGCGTAGCAGGTGTGGATGCAGGTGTCTGGCCAGACCGTGTTTTAGTGCCAGGCGCTGCATGCGTACCTGTATTGTGCGTGGGTGGATAGATGCCCCTCTACGGCCACGGAACACAGGGCTTTCCACCGCACAGCCTTCTGCTTGAGCCAGGGCATTAAGCGCGGTCAAGGCGTAGCGCCCTACCGGGACGATACGTGTCTTGCAGCCTTTGCCAAGTACACGCACCTCAGCTTCATCGAGATTGAGTTGTCCCCAGCGCAGAGAGGCAAGTTCGGAGAGGCGAAGACCGCAGGAATAAAAGAGTTCCAGCATGGCGCGGTCACGTATACCCAAGGGCCCGTCGCTACTACGCTCGATCAGTGTGCCGATTTCATCCACATCGAGCAGGTCAGGCAGTTTGCGCCTCAGTTTTGGGGAGCGCACACCGCTGCCTGGGTCATGATCGAGCAGACCATCACGGACAAGTTGGCGCAGAAAACTGCGGCAGGACGACAGTAATCGGCGCAAGCTGCTTGCCGCCAGGCCAGAACGATGTTCGGTAGCGATGAAATGAAGCAGGTGGTGTGCCTTTAGTGTATTAAAGTCGGCGATGTTCTGTGCCGCCATCCAGCGCAGCAGTTTGTTAAGGTCACGTCGATAGCTGGCAATGGTATGCGGTGAGGCCTGACGCTCGCTAGCCAGAAGGGCAAGCCATGTTTCCACGTGAGTGGCCGACGTCATGCACATGAGGTTGCCTTTAGCCATACTCCCTGACGGGCAGTTCCTGGATAAGTGTGAGTACGGCAGTGACAGTGACAGCAATCATTTTCAGGAATACCGTACCCATGCCTGGCGGGAAACGATCAGCTTCGGTACTGGCAAGTGCCAGCAGACCAAGATCTCCCAGAGGTATCAGCGCAGCAGAACCGATCCCTGTGGCGTGTTTTGCGAACAGGCACCTTAGTTGATCAGGTTTAAAGCGACCGGTGACGGGTTCGTACCCTGCCGACAGGACGTCAGCGAACTCCGGCAGTGCATGTATTCCATCCGGAATGCTCAACCAGTCTTCTGCTTGAAGATGCAAGTGCTGATCGAACAACAGCAGACAAATCTGCTCAATATGGAAGTCGCTGTGGAGGCGAAAAAGCATTTGCTGCATGCCTTGCATTGGGTCGGAGGCGTTTAGCAGGTTCAGGTTGAGTTGATGGACCTGCTGTACCAGTACCTCGTTATTGGCAGCGATCTGGCGAAGGTCGGCCAGGCTTGCTTCCAGTTTGGTCACTTTCTTGCGCAGCTGTTGTATCTGGTAGCTGGCCAGCGAGATCACTTTGCCTTGTTCATGCGAAACGGTAAGTTGCTGTGCCAATTCAGGATAGCGGCAGAGAAAATGCGGGTGTTTACGCAGGTAGGAGGCTACGGCGCGGGGGCTAAGATCATCGCTTGGCTGGGCTTTGCTCATGCGTGGATTCTTTTTTAAGGTACGGCGCTCGGTGTGGTTTGGTGTGCTGGGTGCGTTGGTGCTTTAACCTTAGCTGGAGTATGTAACCATTGGCCGTCGAATACGAAGGTGGCCGGTCCAGTCATCCATAAGGTATGACCAGGCCCTGGCCAATCGATGTGCAAATTGCCACCAGGCAAGCTTATCTGTACGTGCGCACTCACCTCGTTGAGGCGACGCAGTACGGCCATGGCGGCGCAAGCACCGCTGCCACAGGCGAGAGTCCAACCAGCCCCACGTTCATGCACGCGCAGGCGCAAGCGTGTACGGTCCAGTTTCTGTACGAAACCGGTATTGATCCCTTCGGGAAAATCTGGATGCCTGGTGATAGCCGACCCCATCCGATCCAGCGCAGGTGATTGCAGTGCATCGACAATCAGTACTGCATGTGGGTTACCCATTGACACAAGGTTCACTGATAGTCTTTCCCCGTCTACCTCAAGGGTGTAAGGATTCTTCTCTGATAAGGGGTTGAGTAAAATCGCATCAGTAGAGAAACAAGGCTCGCCCATATCCACCGCGACGCGATTGGCGGCAAGCAAGAGGATACTCACCACACCAGATGGACTTTCCAGTTGTAGACGCTCACCCAATGCCAGCGCTCCGGCGCGATGCAGCCATGCTGCAACACAGCGCAGCCCATTGCCGCACTGACCAGATGGTGATCCGTCGGCATTCCAGATTCCGTAGTAGAAGGCGGAGGACGGGTTTCGTGCCGGCTCCACGCTTAGCAGTTGATCGAAGCCAATGCCGGTACGGCGATGAGCCATCGCACGGATCGTTTGCGCGGTCAGCTTGAGGGGACTGTGACGTCCATCCAGAACCACAAAATCATTGCCGATGCCGTGCATTTTGCTAAAGCGCAGGTTCATGGTGTAGCGTTAATTTTTCGATGTATGTGAAGTTGAAAGTGCGGACAAGCTCGTGGGCAACGTGTTAACGCTGCTTGCTGGTGCAGATTGGGTTGGGAGAGACAATGGGCCCTTGTTACCGCAGCCGGCCAGTACAAAAAAAACAAGGCAAGGTAGCAGAAATTGATGCATGGCCAATGAAAGTTTGAGAAAAAAATGTGCCTTAAGTATAACCGGATGGGCAAGTTTTTCAGGAAAACTTGTGGAATCACTGGTTTGACCAGATCGCAGTGACGACAGTGATAGCATCACTTTTTACGGGCAAGGATTAAAGGTAGTTATAATGCGAAGATGATGGACACAGCAAAGCTATGGCCAGTATGCGGTGCCTTGCTAGACCGTTTGTTGCCCTGGCGCTGCCTGCTATGTGGCGCGCTGGGCATGGTGGGTGTGGATTTGTGTGCGGCATGTGCCGCAGAACTGCCGCGTAATACTGATTGCTGCGCACGTTGTGCCGTGCCTTTGCCGAGCGCGTCGGCCTTGTGTGGTCAGTGTCAGCGTCAAGCGCCTCCCTGGGATGGTGCATGGGCCCCTTTCCGTTATGACTGGCCTCTGGATCGGCTGGAATCACGCTATAAATTTTCCGCAAATTTATCGGTGGGACGTGCGCTGAGTACTTTGTGGCAAGCTGAACCGATGCCCATGGATCGGCCTGACTGGGTGATTCCGGTACCACTACATCGCAGTCGTCTACGCCGACGAGGTTATAACCAGGCTCTGGAATTGGCCAGACAACTGGCCAGAGCGTGGAGTCTGCCATGTCGGCATCAGGTACTGTACCGGGTTCGTGCTACTGAGACACAAACCGGTCTCGGTGCAAGTGCTCGCCGGAGCAATGTGCGTGGAGCTTTCCGTCTGTGTGAAGGTCTATCATTGCCGGCGCACGTGGCCATACTCGATGACGTGATGACTACCGGTGCAACCCTGGCTGAATGCACGCGCGCGCTTAAGCGTGCAGGGGTCGCGCGGGTGGATGTCTGGGCGTTGGCGCGTGCTCCGCACCGCAGAGCTTAAAGGCATGGATGGCTTGGATGATGCGACACCGCCTGAGCGCGGCTTGCTTTTGCCGTATCTGGGGTGCCCGCATAGAAGTCAGTTATATTCCGTGTCCTGTCGGCGTGAGAAAGGCCAGAACGATACCGAGCCAGATCACCATGCCCCACCATTTGTTTTGATGAAAAGCGGCGAAACAGCGGGCAGGTGCACGATGACGGATCAGGTAGATCTGCTGTATGAAAAGTCCCGTGCCCAGCAGAAGGGCTATTCCGTAGGGCCAGCCCAGCTGGGCATACTGGCCGATCCAGACCATTACCAGAATCAGCATGAGCATCAGTGCGCCGAGGATGGGTACGTCGGCGCTAGCAAACAAAATAGCAGTAGATCGGATGCCTGCTTTCAGATCATCGTCGCGGTCTACCATGGCATATTCGGTATCGTAGATGACCGACCACAGGATATTGGCGACAAGAAGTAGCCAGGCTAAAGGCGGTACCGTGCCCCTCACTGCGGCGAAAACCATGGGAATGGCCCAGCCAAAGGCCAACCCCAGCACCACCTGTGGTAGACGAGTCCAGCGTTTGGTGAACGGGTAGATGCATGCCAGTGCCGCTCCGATCCAGGCCATCTCGATGGTGAGGCGGTTGGTGAACAACACCAGCACAAAGGCCAGACCCAGCAACAAGCCGAAGACAATCAGGCTCTCCCATGGAGCTAGCTGACCACTAGCCAGCGGGCGCTGTGCCGTACGAGCTACCTGGTGATCCAGTTCGCGGTCGGCAAAATCATTGATGGCACAACCCGCTGCACGCATCGTTAGCACGCCCAGGGTAAAAACCACCCATAGATGCCAGGAGGGGAAGCCCTCAGCTGCCAACCACAAGGCCCACCAGGTTGGCCATAGCAACAGCAGGTTTCCCACCGGGCGATCCATCCGGGTTAGTATCAGATAGTTGAAGACTTTCTCGCGCCAGGATGGAGGTAACCGTCGAAGCAGGCGATCCAGCAGGAGCCTGGCGCGCGCAGAGATATCGGTAGGGTGCACAGGAGTTTAAGATGTGCAGGGACAGATTGCCTAGTCTAGCTGCATGATTGCCAGCAGAAAACCACCAAGGGTCTCCTTAAGATGCGTGGGATTCAGGTCAGTGCCGATTTGCCTTTGTGCTTGCGATAGTATGGGTTGCTACCACTGGCGTGATCGGTTGCGTCATGCACGGCGCTGATCTCAGGGATGCGTTCGCGCAGAATTTTTTCTACACCCTGTTTCAGGGTTTGGTCGACCATCCGGCAACCATGGCAGCCGCCGCCAAAACGCAGCAAGACGACGCCACCGGCATCGACTTCAAGCAGGGTGACCTGTCCACCGTGCGCTGCTAGTTTCGGATTGATTTCCGCTTCCAGTACGTAATGTACGCGCGTGATCATACCGGCTTCCAGATCGGGCATATCACCCTTGAGTTTGGGAGCACGGATGTTAAGCTGGCCACCGGTTCGGTCCGGTTCGTAGTCTATGCTGGCGCCCTCGAGCCAGGTGGCACTTTCTCCTTCAACGTGTAAAGCAAAACCAGGGCATTCTATCGTCCATTCCGAGCCAGTAAGTTCCTGCGCTTCGCAAAACTCCAGTTCGCAGTCGGCTGCCAGGGTGCCAGGCGCGGTCACGCGCAAACGAATACCCAGGCCGTCAATACCCTGCTGGTCAAGTAACTTCCGAAAATGGTGTTGTGCGCGTTCAGAAATGGCGATCATGACAGTTTTATCTACTTCCTGATCAGGCGAAGCCCGATACATACAGGGCCATTTTAGTCCTGTTTTACTTGTCAGGGTAGTTTTGACTTTTGCATGTCACACTTCGAAGTTTTACGCTTTTTAACTTCTTTTATTGTTGGAGGTTTCATGAATCATCCCCCACTCGCCTTGCAGCATTGTCAGTCCCGTAATGGGCAGGAACATCTTCTATTGCAGAGCGATACCGCTACTTTGCTACCACAATTACCAGGTTGGCAACTGAGCGCCGATGGCAAGTCGCTGGGTAAGACGTTCCATTTCAGGAACTTTCATCACACTCTGGGTTTTGTGAATGCAGTCGGTTTTATGGCCAACCATGAAGACCACCATCCCGACATGGAATTGGGTTATGGCTACTGTAAACTACGGTGGTCTACCCATGATGTGGGTGGTTTATCATTGAACGACTTTATTTGTGCCGCCCGCGTGGAGGCCCTGCTCTCGCGTGAATAAAGGACAGTATTAAAAGACAACAACGCCTTTTGCATTAACCGCAGAGTCCAGGTCGTTTGATACCCTGCATTCTGCGGTTCACCTATCACTTTTTTCGTGCCACAGGATTTTAATTCATGCGCAGATAATAGCGGAGACGTAGGCAAGCAGCTATAAGGGATTTAAGCGGCATATTGCGGTGGCTGCGCAGGGCCTTCTGCATGATGGGGTGGTGCTGACCACGGCATTTGGCATTTAGTGAACGCCTGCAAGTGGCCTTGCAGGCGTTGGCGCGTTGCAAGGCCACTTGAAAAATGCAAGAAAACACGTCATTAGACTCTTGTCCATTTGCGTCGTCATTCTTTCCATGATCAAGGTGTTCGGTAGAAATGCGCATGGTATCACACCGTTAGGGAATCCCTGATCAATGGATGTTCTGAGCAAGCTCCCCCAAGCCAGCCATGCCTGCCGACTTCGATGATGGATTTCTCCGCTTCCACCGCT
>JAAXIA010000052.1 GCA_012270595.1 Rhodanobacteraceae bacterium
TCTGAATAGATCAGAGCTTCCCTAGTGGCACCCCCATGTTGGGAAGCTTCCTTTGGTTGATTTTTGGCAATCTCAGGTTGACCCTTGCGTTGCGCAAGTAAGGGCAGGTGGTGATAATCGACCGAGATCCCCTCCCTCAATTTGAGATCGACCTATGCTGGACCCCGCATTGCTACGTGCGCACCTTGCTGATACTGCCGAGCGGCTTAGGCAAACGCGCAGTTTTGTGCTTGATGTGACGGAAATCAACGCCTTGGAAAAACAACGCAAGGAGTTGGGCACCCAGACCCAGGGGCTACAGAACCTGCGTAACGTTCGCTCCAAAACTATCGGTCTGCTCAAGGCCAAGGGTGAAGATGCCTCCGCGTTGAAGGCAGAGGTGTTAGGTATTGGCGACAGACTGAAATCCCATGAGCAGGCGCTTGCCAAGGTTCAAGCCAGATTGATGGCAATAGCATTGGAGATCCCCAACTTGCCACAGGCCTCGGTACCGATCGGTAAAGATGAACGTGGCAATGTGGAAGTTTCCCGGTGGGGAACGCCGCCTGTTTTCAATTTTCAGGTTAAAGATCACGTTGCGCTGGGTGAGCGTCATGGCTGGCTTGATGGTGCTGCTGGAGCCAAAATTTCTGGTGCCCGATTCACGGTGTTGCGTGGCCAGCTTGCCTGGCTGCACCGCGCCTTGGCGCAGTTTATGATCGACCTGCACACGCAGGAACACGGTTACCTGGAATATAACCTGCCGGTGATCGTCAACGCTGAAAGCATGCAGGGAACTGGCCAGCTACCAAAATTTTCCGATGATCTTTTTGCTACCGACATCGGTGATGCAAAGCGTTATCTGATCCCAACTGCTGAGGTCGCGCTAACTAATCTGGTACGCGATACCATTGTCGATGCTGATGCGCTACCTCTACGGATGGTTGCGCACACCCCGTGTTTCCGTGCCGAGGCTGGCAACTATGGACGCGATACGCGCGGCATGATTCGGCAGCACCAGTTTGAAAAGGTTGAAATGGTGCATATCGCCCGCGCTGATCAGTCCGATGCGCAACTGGAAGAAATGCGTGGTCACGCCGAGCAGGTGCTAAAGAAGCTCAACCTTTCTTATCGCACCATGTTGCTATGCAGCGGTGATATGGGATTTGGTGCGGCCAAAACCTATGACCTGGAAGTGTGGCTTCCTGGTCAGCAAAGCTACCGTGAAATATCCAGTTGCTCTAACTGTGAAGCTTTTCAGGCACGTCGCCTGCATGCGAGGATGCGCAAAAGCGATAGCCAGAAACCCGAGCTGTTGCATACCCTGAACGGTTCTGGTCTGGCTGTGGGGCGTACTCTTATTGCGGTGATGGAAAACAACCAGCAAGCCGATGGCTCGATCACCGTTCCCGAGGTGTTGTGGCCCTATATGGGGGGAGTGCGACGTATCGTCTAACCTGGTAAAAGCGTACTGCCGTAGCATCGTCTATGAGTAGCGTGATGTAGTCGGCGTGGATTGAAACTCTGGCAAAGAGGTATGAGGAGCGAAAGCGATTCTGGTTCTAGAGGATCGTGGATGCTCTCGTCAATGACAAGCCATCTTCCGGGTTTTGGACTGCTTGCGGACGTGGTATGGCCCCGGCGTGCCATCTCTTTTACGAGAATTCACGGAAAACGATTTTTTCGTGTGGTTCTACAGGCGCATGGCGAGCTGGGTGCCTTGTGCAATGGCGCGTTTGGCATCCAGTTCGGCGGCAACATCAGCACCTCCAATCAGGTGCGGCTGGATTCCCACAGCGATTAGGGCATCGGCCAGGCTGCGTTCGGGTTCCTGGCCGGCGCAGATGACGACGTTGTGGACCGGTAGCAGTTGCGTCTGTCCATCGACGCTTATGCGTAACCCTTCGTCGCCGAAGTGCTGATAACTCACGCTCCCCAGCATGGTGACGCCCTTGTGTTTAAGGGTGGTTCGATGCACCCAGCCAGTGGTCTTGTTCAGTCGTTTACCAGGTCGCCCAGCAGTGCGCTGTAGTAACCAGATGGTGCGTGCAGCTTGCTCGGGATGGGCTTTTTGCAAGCCAGCACGATGGGTAAGTTGCCGGTCAACACCCCACTCACGGCTCCAGCGAGAGATGTCCGTACTGGGTGAAGGAGCCGGCTCAACCAGAAATTCGGCAACGTCGAAACCGATGCCGCCGGCACCAATAATGGCCACCTGTGTGTTGACCGGATGATTGTGTGCGAGCACGTCGACATAGCTCAGTACGCGGGGGTCTTGACTGCCTGGAAAACGAACAACCCGTGGTGTAACCCCAGTTGCAATCACAATCTCGTCATAGCGCCCTTCGCGCAGGGAAGATGGCGTGGCGGTCTGATTCAGGTACAGTGCTACACCGGTTTCACCTAGGCGCTGCTGGAAGTAGCGTAAGGTTTCATGGAACTCCTCTTTGCCCGGGATGCGTTTGGCATAGTTAAATTGCCCTCCTATGGTGCTAGCACGGTCGATCAGGCATACCGTGTGGCCACGTTCGGCTAGTGTGGCTGCACAGGCCATGCCAGCAGGGCCTGCACCAACCACAGCAATACGCTTACTGGACCGACTGGCGCGCAGCACCCATTCGGTTTCGTGACAGGCGCGTGGATTAACCAGACAACTGGCGCGCTTGTTGGCAAACACATGGTCCAGGCATGCCTGATTACAGGCAATACAGGTATTGATGCGCTCGGATTGTCCGGCTTTGGCCTTGTTGATCCAGTCCGGGTCTGCCAGTAGTGGGCGGGCCATCGACACCAGGTCAGCCGCCCCGCTGGCCAGAATGGATTCGGCCACATCTGGCATGTTTATGCGATTGGTGGCGACCAGAGGAATGGCCACATGGCTTTTAAGTTTGCCAGTAACCCAGGCAAATCCAGCCCGTGGCACACTGGTCACAATGGTAGGCACGCGCGCCTCATGCCAGCCAATGCCGGTATTGATGATGCTGGCACCGGCTTTTTCGACCGCTCTGGCAAGGGTCACTATCTCTTCCCAGGACTGTCCATCTGTGACGAAATCCAGCATGGATAGCCGGTAGATTAGAATGAAATCGTGACCAACAGCCTCACGTGTGCGCTTTACAATTTCAATGGCCAGACGCATGCGTCTGGCC
>JAAXIA010000146.1 GCA_012270595.1 Rhodanobacteraceae bacterium
AGCGTCTCGCGCACATTGTGGTCGGTAATCAGCACGCCAATACCCCGTTCCTTGAGGTGGCGCACGATGCGCTGAATCTCGCTGATCGAGATGGGGTCGACACCGGCAAAGGGTTCGTCCAGCAGCATGTAGCGTGGCTGCACAGCCAGTGAGCGGGCAATTTCCACCCGGCGGCGTTCACCACCAGACAGGCTTATTCCTTTTTGTCCGGCGATATGTGCAATCTTCAGTTCATCGAGAAGCTTTTCCAGTTCGCTGCTGCGTTGGCGAGGAGGTAATTCCCGGCGCAGTTCCAGCACTGCCAGAATGTTGTCGGCGACGCTTAGTTGCCGGAAGACAGAAGCCTCCTGTGGTAAATAGCCGATGCCCAGCCTGGCCCGCGCGTGCATGGGCAAGCCGGTGATGTCGCGTTGGTCTAACGCGATGGTGCCCGCATCGGTTTTGATCAGCCCCACGATCATGTAAAAGCAGGTGGTTTTGCCGGCTCCATTGGGGCCAAGCAGTCCGACCACTTCGCCCTGGTGCATGGAGAAACCAAAGTTACGCACGATCTGGCGTGACTTGAAATGTTTTTGCAGGCCTTTGGCACTCAGCATGGTTTAACGCTCTGCTTCATGCACAGGCATCGAAGTGGTTTTGTGACGAGTAGACAAGGACAAGTAGACAAGTTTGACCTTTCCCGTCGCACTGGAGAAGTCGGTGCTGGCGAGCATGGGTTTGTTGTGTGCTGGCATGACTGATCGCTTCTGTGTTGCAACTGTTTTACTGCCCTGCATGGGTGAGTGCATCTTAAGCTGTTTTGCTGTGGTGCTTCAAATGCCAAGGTCTGCGTGGGGTATGGTGGAAATTTTCTTTTAAGTACCATGGCATTCTGATGCAGGGTGTCGTATTGTTTTCCTTAACCAGACGCCAATGGTGGACATGATGAGGGCCATGTTACTGTGTGCAAGGGTGCCGGGCTTTAAACCTGCTGTGGCGATGATTACAGGTATGGTTTTGATGCTTGCCTTAAGTGCCTGCAATGGCCACCACAAGGATGAGACGGTCGGCAAGAACAAAGATACCCTGATCGTTGGCAATGGTGCCGGAGAGGTGCCGACACTCGATCCGGGCAAGTGGGGTGATGCTACCTCACTGCGCATTATTCATGATCTGTTTGAAGGTCTCGTCTTTGAAAACCAGAAGAATGAACTGCTTCCGGGTATTGCCCGCGCCTGGGATATATCAAAAGATGGTAAGACCTATACCTTCCACCTACGTGACAATGCCAGATGGTCAAATGGAAAACCAGTGACAGCGGAGGATTTCGTCTTTGCTTTCAGGCGCAATATTGATCCGAAAACAGGCGCAGCACAAAAAGATGTATTTCGTCCCATACTGAATGGCGAGGCTATTATTGCGGGCAAGAAGCCGGCGCTAACGCCTGGCATCAAGGCACTCGATAACTACACTTTGCAAATACAGCTAGCCTACCCCTATCCTTATTTTTTGGCCTATCTGCTAAATCCGATCACTTATCCGCTTTACCCACCGGCTATCCATAAATGGGGAGATGGCTGGATACAGGTGGGTAAAATGGTTTCAAATGGTCCTTATGAATTGAAAGAGTGGGTGCCAAATGGACATATTCTTGTCAGTAGGCAGCCTTATTACTGGGCGAAAAACCGGATTAGGATAAAAAACGTGATATTTTTGCCCGTAACATCGCAGGCAGAATACAACCGGTTTGTAGCCAACCAGATTGATATGACTTAGTCGGTACCACCGGCACTGTCAAAAAAACAGCTCGCCGCGCGCTTCGGCCATGAGTTTTACAATACGCATATGCTTGGCACCTATTTCTACTGGTTCAACATGCGCAAACCAGGGGTTAATAAACTTGCAGTCAGAAAAGCGCTAACCATGGCAATCAATCGCCGGCTTATCGTCAGGCATATTTTAAAACTTGGCCAAAAGCCGCTTTACGGCCAGGTGCCACCGCAGATCCAGGGCAGCGCCTTCCTCGGGTTGTACAGGGCTATGCCATCTTACCACTGGGTCAGTTTGCCGCTGAAAAAGCGTTATCAACTGGCAAAAACCATGCTGCAAAAGGCGGGTTATACAAAAAGCAAACCGCTTGATATTGTTATTAGTTATAACACCAGCAAAGGGCATCAGCTTATTGCTGAGGCAGTGGCTGAAATGTGGGGTAAAGTCTTTGGTCCACTGGTCAAGGTCACTCTTGACAATGAGGAATGGAAGGTCTATCTGCAAACCTTGCAAAAAGGGAACTACCAGATCGGTCGCATGGGTGGCATCGCGACCGTTAATACGGCAGGTAATTTCCTTGAAGGCTATCTTTGCCATGCCCAGGGAAATTATGGTGGCTATTGCAATGAAAAGCTTGACCAGGCTTACCAGAAGTCGATGCATTCACCGAATCAGAAAATAGCTGTTATGTACATGAAAAAAGCGCTTGAAACAGCGATGAGAGACTACGTAA
The DNA here is from genome assembly GCA_012270595.1 of Rhodanobacteraceae bacterium. GTDB lineage: Bacteria > Pseudomonadota > Gammaproteobacteria > Xanthomonadales > Rhodanobacteraceae > Rhodanobacter_A. Next base: position 2,483 of record JAAXIA010000146.1, read on the forward strand.
CATTGCCAGTCTACAGTTATACTTATAGCCGATTGGTGAAAAAGTATGTGGGCGGTTATACCCCAAAAGCAAATTACATGGACTCGATGTACAGCAAGTGGTTGTACTTCAGGCATCTGTAAAAAGAAGCTGCTGGAGTAATGTGTCTTTAATTCATTTCCCATAGTGTGAGGAAAAACATGAGTCGTATTGAACATATATGGTACAAGGGGGCGGGTGTTATCCTTAGTCTTTCACTGCTTGCATGTAGTGGTGGCCACCATGGTCATGCCGGCAAGGAAAGCGCAGATCAGTCAACAGTCAGGACAACCCTAAGGGTTGGGCTGGGTGAGAATATCCCTACCATTGATCCTGCGCTTATCAGTGACACCACATCCGGCAGGGTTGCCTATGACCTGTTTGAGGGCTTGATGGCTGAGGACCAGAACAACAACCCGGTTCCTGGTGTAGCCAAGTCCTGGGACATATCCAGCAATGGTCTGGTATATACCTTCCATTTGCGTGATGACGCTAGGTGGTCAAATGGCGAGCCAGTGACGGCAGGGGATTTTGTCTTTGCCCTTAGGCGCGCAGTGACGCCAAGATCAACGGCGGTAATGGGGGTGTATCTGAATGCGATTAAAAATGCGAGCGCCATTCTCGCGGGGGAAAAAACGCCCGATACGCTGGGTGTCAAAGCCATTGATGAGAAGACCCTAAAAATAGTTCTTGCTCACCCGCAACCTTATTTTCTTTCCGTCTTGACCAACTCGATTGCTTACCCGGTCTATCCGCCGGTGGTCAAAAAATATGGAAAATCATGGGTTATGCCGAAGCATATCGTCAGTAATGGCGCTTACAAACTTAAATCCTGGGTCATAAACAGTCATATGACTGTGGTCAGGAATCCGTATTACTGGGATGCCAAGCACGTTAAAATTGCAACTGTTCAATTCCTGCCGATTACTTCACCGGCCGATGCCTATAGTCAGTATCGTTCCGGGCGTATGGATATGACCTATACCTTGCCACAGAATGCTTCAAGCAGCTATTATGCGAAGAAATACGGCAAGCAGTTTGTCCATGTCACCATGCTGGGGACGTATTATTACTGGATGAATGTCAAAAAACCCGGGCTTGATAAACTGGCGGTAAGAAAAGCCCTGACCATGACTGTTGACCGAAAAGCAATTACCACACATATTCTGAAGATGGGACAAACGCCCCTTTATGGTGTGGTTCCAGATGGTATCCAGGATAGTATTTACGCCGGTTTATACAAGAAACTTCCAGATTATAACTGGGTTTCGTGGCCAATGAACAAGCGCGTTGCGGCGGCGAGAGCCTTGCTGACCAAAGCGGGTTATTCCAGGGGGCACCCGCTTGCTGTTACCATTTCTTACAATACGGATCCAACACATCTGTTGATCGCACAGGCTGTTTCCCAGATGTGGAATCGCGCTTTTCATGGTACAGTGAAGGTAAAGTTACTGAATGAAGAGTGGAAGGTATATCTGCAAACCATCAACAAAGGCGAGTTTTATCTTGCCAGGGAAGGCTGGATTGCGGACTATAATACAGCAAGCGATTTCCTTAACATGTATGTTTGCGGCAGTTCCAGTAACCGAGGTTTTTTTTGCAACAAGAAGCTTGATCATTATTATAATATCGGTATGTCAGCCAGCCGTATGAAGGTGTATAACGCAAACATGGAAAAGGCCATGGCAGTGGCTATGAACAACTACTATACTTTACCCATATGCAACTACGTTTACTTCCGTTTGGTTAAACCGTATGTTGGTGGTTACAGGTACAGCGGCAACCATATGGATCATGTTTATTCAAAATGGTTGTACTTTAAAAAATAAGTATGCTTGAGTTGAATGGTTTTCCGGAAAAAAACGGGCACCTTGAAAAGTGCCCGTTTTTTCTTCTCATGTTACCAGTGACCGACTTGGAACTTAGAAGCGGTACTCAGCACTGGCACTTAGCACACTTACACCAGTTTTGAACTTGCTTTGGAAGCGTTTGACATTGGTATTATTCGCCTTGGCATTGTTAAACTTCAAGGTGTCCTTCAACTTGTAGTAGTCGAAGTTGACGCCGACGCTGAAATTGGAGGTGATATTCCAACCAGTTCCAGCACCAAGGTACCAGTTGCTGTCTTTTTTCTTTCCGGTGAAAGCAAACCCGTCCTTCTTATTGGGTGCTACCAGAACATTACTGTACTTGTTTTCCAAGGTCGAGCGGAACAAACCACCCCGGGCAGAAACATACCACTGTTCAACCAGGTTGAAACGACCGTTAACACCCACTGTCAAACCCTTGGCAGATAGCTTTTGGTTGTAGTTGATAACTGGACTCTTGGTGATTTTGTTAGCTTTGTCTTCCACCCGGCCAAGGTCGGTGTAACCGAGTTCCAGGCCGACCGAGGCATTAGACTCAACCGGAAAGCGCCAGCCCAGGTTGAAATCATAAGTCATTTTCTTTGTGGCTTTTTTCTTGCTGAGCAGTTTGCTGTCTTTGTACCAGCCTTTGCCGATGTTGCCGTTAACGAACCAGCCGGTGCTCATGTCCATGTCCATGGCCTGTACACTACCGGCAAGGCCGGCACCAATGGCGGCGACGACCGCCAGCGTAAGCAATTTCCTGTTCATCACATCATCCTCTAAAGTTTTAGGGCGCAGGGTGCTTGTCGACCTGGCTGCTGGCCGGATCGATCGCAAGCCTCTGCGATGGGCGGGCATCATACCTTCAGTCGGCTTGAACGTCAATATTTCGTTAAATAATAGTTATATTTTGTTAATTCTTGTTGTTATGAAAGTCGTAAGAAAAAACGGGTGCCTGGTTGGAGGCACCCGTTTTATGAACCCGCTTGCACGGGATAAAAATCACGCGACTTTTAGAAGCGGTATTCGGCATTGACGCTCAACACCTTCACGCCAGTATCAAATTTGCTGTTGATGTTTGTGGTGATATCACCTAGGTTAACCTTGGTTTTCATGGTCCCCTTCATCTTATAGTAGTCGAGGTTGACGCCAACACTGAATTGGGGCGTTACGTTCCACCCGGTGCCGGCCCCAACGTACCAGTTAAGGCCAGTTTTCTTGCCGTTTGCACTAAATTCGCCCTTTGTTACGGGTGAGAAGGGGCCTTTGCTAGCGATTTCTTCATTGACTCGGTTTTTCGTTGTAGCAAGGAACAGACCACCGCGTGCCGAGACATACCACTGCGTAACCGGGTTGAACCGACCGTTGAGGCCCAGGGTGATACCGCGCCCAGAATAGTTCTGGGAAACCTTGTCAGTGATGTTGACACCGTAGGTTTGCTTGGCAGAGATTGTTTTCTTTTCCTTCAAAGGTCCCAGGTAGATATAGCCGACCTCTGCGCCGATGGCACCCTGGGCGCTTGCGACGGGTAGGCGCCAGCCCAGATTGATCCCAAACGAGGCATTATTGGCTGCCTTGTTTTTGGACGAGACAACTTTGCTCTCTTTGTACCAGCTTTTACCTACGCTGCCGTTGACGAACCAACCGGAAGAAAGATCTACGGCTTGGGCACTGGCGGCAAGGCCGCCGCCGACTGCGGCAAGGACCGCCAGTGTCACGAGTTTCTTATGCATAACATCAACCTTTAAGTTAAAAATACTGAACGGGATACCGATTCTGACCATTGGTCAAAACCATAGTACGTAGTCATACGCACTGCTATCCGGTTGATTATACATGCTACTTTATTGAGGAGTCAATGTTTTGTTAAGCTTTTGTGTGGTAAAGGGTATTTACGCTGTGACCTTGTCGCCTTGGCAGCACCTGTTCGTGACAGGCTGCGATAGAGCTGGTACTGCGCGACAAGGGCTGCTTAATCGGGGATAATAGGGGCTTTCAGGCCTTTGCGCCGCGTGCGGAGATGCTTTTGTTATGATTAGCCGTCGTGAACTTGCTAATGCGGTGCGTGTGCTGGCCATGGATGCCGTGCAGGAGGCCCATTCCGGTCATCCAGGGATGCCGATGGGCATGGCGGATATTATCGAAGTGCTTTGGAACGATTTTTATCGGCACCATCCGGGCAACCCACACTGGTTTAATCGTGATCGTTTTATCCTCTCCAATGGTCACGGCTCGATGTTACAGTATGCGGCGCTGCATTTATCCGGTTACGATTTGCCGCTTGGTGAACTAAAGCGCTTCCGGCAGATGCATGCAAAGACGCCGGGGCATCCTGAAGTGCATGAAACGCCGGGAGTGGAAACTACCACCGGTCCGCTGGGCCAGGGCATTGCCAACGGTGTGGGGTTTGCATTGGCCGAAAAGCTGCTGGCTGCACGGTTTAACCGGCCAGGTTTTGCTATCGTTGATCATCACACTTGGGTGTTTTGTGGTGATGGTTGCCTGATGGAAGGGGTTTCGCAAGAAGCGATATCGCTGGCTGGCACCTGGAAACTGGGCAAGCTCACGCTCGTTTATGACGATAACAGCATTTCTATCGATGGCGATGTCAACGGCTGGTTCACTGACGACAGCGCTATGCGTTTCCGCGCCTGCGGTTGGCATGTTATCACCGATGTGGATGGGCATGATGCAGGGCAGATCAAGGCGGCCTTGCTCGCAGCGCGTGCTGAGACGAATCGGCCCAGTGTGCTTTTATGCAAGACCATCATCGGCTTTGGTTCGCCGGCCAGTGAAGGCACTGCCGCCTGTCATGGCGCGCCTCTGGGCGAGAATGAAATTGGGGCCGTGCGCGATCGGCTCGATTGGTGCTGGTCGCCGTTTGAAGTTCCAGTCCAGATTTATGCCGGTTGGGATGCCAGGCAGGCTGGTGCCAGACATGAGGCCGAATGGAATACATTGCTTGCCGACTACACCAAGGCGTATCCGGCGCTGGCCGGGGAGTTTAAGCGTCGCCTTGCAGCGGAACTTCCCGCTGACTGGCCGGAAAAGTCACAGGCTTTTGTTGCCAGGATGCAGGCCGAAGGTCTGGATGTGGCCAGTCGTAAGGCTTCACAGATGACACTGGATGCCTTTGCTCCGCTTCTGCCCGAGCTGATCGGTGGTTCAGCCGATCTGACTGGTTCCAACCTTAGTTTTTGGTATGGGTCTGTCGGTATGACTGAGGCCAGTGTGGATGCCAACTACATCCACTACGGTGTGCGCGAGTTCGGCATGACGGCCATTGGCAACGGTTTGGCGTTGCATGGTGGTTTTTTACCCTATGACGCGACGTTTTTGGTGTTTTCCGACTATGCGCGCAACGCGGTGCGTATGAGCGCGCTGATTCCGGCCCACAGCATTCATGTGTACACGCATGATTCCATTGGTCTGGGCGAAGATGGTCCCACGCATCAGCCGGTGGAACAGCTTGCGTCCTTGCGCCTTATACCAAATAACCAGGTGTGGCGCCCTTGTGATGCAGTGGAGTCGGCAGTTGCGTGGAAGGCTGCCATTGAGCGCCGCGAAGGCCCATCCTGTCTGGTGTTCTCGCGTCAGACGCTGCTTCATCAGGCGCGCAATACCCAGCAGCTAACGGATATCGCGCGTGGTGCCTACGTGCTGCTTGAGCCGGGCGATAACCATTTTGATGTGATTTTGCTAGCCACCGGCTCGGAAGTGCATCTGGCCATGGATGCGGCCCGTGTGCTGGCACAGCAGGCCATCGCAGTGCGGGTAGTATCTATGCCCTGTTCGGAAATTTTCGATGCGCAGCCTTTAGAGTATCGCGAAGGTGTATTGCCTTCCTGGTGCCGTATGCGCGTAGCAGTGGAAGCGGGTAGTGCCGATTTCTGGCGCAAGTATGTGGGGCTTGATGGCGCGGTGCTTGGCATGCACCGCTTTGGTGCCTCCGCGCCTGCGGCGCGGTTATTTGAGTACTTTGGGTTTACGGTCAGCCATTTGGTCGAGACAGTCAAAGGTCTCGTCTAAGGTCAGTTAAACGGAAAAAAGCATAGTGTATTTAAAGAGGTGGCGGCACCGAAGGTGATTGCCACCACCACGGCGACGGCCATACAGGCGCTGGCAAGACGGATTCGGCGTCGGTCGTGGCGCGGGACGAGCCGCCATAGCAAGGCAGCACCGGCCAGTATGTCAATAAGCAGTGCTAACCTCAGTGTGGGAATATGCCATGGTGCAGGGGTGGGGGCGCGCAGACTCATGAGCATCAGTGTGCCAAGCAAGCTCCAAAGCAGGCAAGCCAGATAGACACGGTTAAAAACCGGCGGCCCGCGTTCACACCAGCGCAGCACCACCCAGGCGGCCAGCGCGCATGGCAGCGCGCCGACGGAACTTGACAAAAGCCACCATGTCAGGATGCTTAGTACGCCAAGGATGTTAGCCGTCACGTGAAAGAAGTGGGAATGCCCAGTTTTCGCAACAGTTTTTCCATGAGCCAGGCCGGGGCAATCAGCAGGTAGAACACGTTGGTAAGAAAGCTGGGGCGTTTTTGCTCAAAATGATGACCGATGAACTGACCAATCCAGGCGACTACGAACACGGACAGGGCCAGGTAGCACAAACGCGTCGCGCCCAGGAACTTGTAGAGAAAGTGAGTGAAAAATGCCAGTGTAGCGAAGGTTATCAGCAAGGCTATTGCCAGACGGCGCGATTGCCTCCAGTACCAAAAGAAGACCACTACGATGGTAAGCACCGCCCAGGCACCAGGTTGTGCTAAAGCCATTGGTACAGGGATTACCCAGAACAAGGCGATGACTGACCACACAATAGGTGGCACGCATAGCCAGTGCAGCAGCTGGTTGATTGGATTTTGATGGTGGAGGCTGTAACCATCAAGCCAGTCCCGCATGTCGCGCATCATATGGATACCCTCAGATAGAGATTCCAGGTGTGGTTCATGACGTTAAAGCCACTTATCCCAGTGTTGTCAATGTAGTCATTGATTTTCCCCACGTTGTTGACGACGGTAGCACACATCCGACCTGCGTCTGGAATCCCGCTTGGGAGGTTGCCGGGACGGTTCCGTTCATCCATAACGTGTACATCCGCAACATAGCAAAGATATGTTGTTGCGAAGGGTGGTTTAAGGAATATAAAGAGAAGCATTTAAGGGTGAGCTCGCCCATAAGGGGGGGGGCGAGGCATATCTGGGTTTAAACCACCAGCTTGAATTGCTATTAGTCACGCTGCTGGATGTCGTGTCCCTTTGGCAGGAAGGGTCCCTGGATGGGGCCAAGCGTGGGGTTTACTTTCCCAGGGTCGTGATGCTAATGATCGGTTTTGGGATGGTGAGCATCTACCTTAATACCTTAGGGACATTCTAGCAGAAGTAGTGATGTTAGCGTTATACTCCATCAAGCACTTTTTGACCTTGGGTTGGCATTGTCACCTGCCTGTGGGTAATCACGGTGCGATGAATTCAGTGTTTTGATGAAGTGAGTGGTTAACCAGAGAGAGGAGCTGTTATGAACGAAAAATTGTCTGATGTGGCTTCATTGCTGATATTTTTTATGGCGATGATGTTGGCGCTTCCTGTATGCGCCTGGCCCTGTTATAACGAGCCTTGGAACCCATCCTGGGATGCGGCTGGAAGGGTGAACTTCATTAACTCGACACCTAATTACGGTAATGCGTTGGTAAGCTATGTGAAGGATGGTCGAAAGTACGGCGAGAAGTGGAAGTGCGCACTCCCCGGGAAGGGAACGAACACCGCTGTGCATTGGCCCAAGGGCGCAACCCAGGCCTGGGTTACGTTTGATGTTGATGAGTATGAATGCAAAGTATCTTTGGCAGGAAAAAAACCATCGCCGTCAACAGACGAGGGATTTGTTTTCGAAGCGTTTCGGTCCGGCGGTCGTATCCGGTTTAAATGGGATGGTAAAATTATATCCCAGTGCCCATAGAGTGTTTTGAGGGAGGCTTCTGCAATGCCCAGCTGGTGCCGCAGGTGATGGTTGCCTGTTGATGCTACCTCGCGGTATTGGGCGCGGGGTCTCGCTTAAAGCGAGCAGTGGTTCTTGTTCTCTGGCTGGCGTGCCTGGGCTGCGCTATGCGTTATAACCGGTTTGTGCTTGGCTGTCCTGGAGAAGCTAATCTGAGCTATCCTTTCAAACTCATTTTCATCTTATCTAGTGTAGAGAGGTAATTAGTTATGAGCCTAAAGTCATCTGGCTGTTTCTGTGCTGTCTCGTCGGTGTTTCTTGCGGTGATGGTGCTGGTGGTACCTGCTCGCGCTACAGATGCCTGCGTGCCTTACTGGCATCCAGACTGGCAGGCCGTTGGAACAGTTCATTTTATTAATAACTCAAGTTATAAGGTTCTGGCACGTATGTATTTTAAGTATTTAGGTGACAAGCATGACTACTATGTCGACTGTGTATTGCCAGCTCATGGCGGAGAGATGTACCAGAAGTGGCCTTCCGGCTCGGATCCATCCCAGTCGTGGATAATCCTCCTTGATGGTCCTAATAAAGGTTATGGCTGTGGCCAGAATGAGTGGGGATGGTACGACGGGGACAATTCGCACAGTTTTGAGGTGCGTGATGATCCGAGTTCTAGTCATGGGGTTGGTTTTTACAATGATCATGAGGATCCTAAACATATAACTGAATGTTAGTAATACGACTAACCACATGCGAGCGTGACCATTCTGGTCGCTCTCGCATCGTTTCAGAGAAATGGGTCTGCATCAACACCGCATGTTGAGACTTGGTTTTTCTTGCGCTATTTTTGCGTGCCATATCACGCTATGCGATGTAGAGCGTGTGCCCGAGTGTTTAAGGGTTGTTCGTGATCTACGCAAGAGGCATGACTTATGCGGCATTCTGGTACATAGTTAAGTAAAAGGAGCAATTGTTGTGAATGTAAAATTGTCTGCCACTGCACTGCGAAATGTTCTTATGGCTGTGGCGCTAGTGATGCCCGCCAGCGTTTTGGCTTGCGATCCTCCTCACTGGAACCCTGCATGGAAGGAGGCAGGGTGGGTTCAGTTTGTCAATTCGGCGAGTAGTAACAGTGTGTCAGCCATGACCTATGTGAAGGACGGAAAGCCTTATGATGTCGAATGTGCACTTTCTCCCAAGGGCGGGCATACCATGGTGAGCTGGCCTGAAGGAGCGACGCATGTGCAGGCCAGGTTTGACATCGCGGGCATTGGAAAGACTCGTTGCGTCGTTCCTTTGACCGGGAAGTTAGGGTCGTTTGTTTTCGAAGTTAGTGGAACCTTTAGTCATCTCTGGCGTTGGAATGGTGAGGTCATCCCTCAATGCTGAAGTGCACTCTTCCAAATCATGGACGCTCTATCCAGGGCGTCCAGCGACATGACATGGGTCGGATTTGTCGGCACGCGGGTCCACTTACCACGCCGTTAATGGGCGTTGGTAGCGGTGGGTAGGCATGAATTTAAAGTTCGTCGCGCATTTGGCAGGCCGGCTTTAAACATAATGGTTATCGAGATCGATGTCAGCGAGCCGTTTTAAGGCCAGTGTGTACATGGCGCGTGTGTGTGCGATGACCCCGGCTGGAAGCCGGGGGGCAGGAGGGGCTTTATCCCAATGGCTATTTTCCAGCCAGTTGCGCACGAATTGCTTGTCATAGCTGGGCGGGCTGATGCCAACACGGTAGGCATCAGCAGGCCAGTAGCGCGAGGAATCGGGAGTAAGCATTTCATCCATGACATAGAGTTTGCCGCGTGCATCGGTACCGAACTCGAGTTTGGTGTCTGCCAGGATGATGCCGCGTTCGGCGGCGTAGGCAGCGGCCAAAGTATAGATCGCCAGTGTGGTATGACGGATGCGGTTGGCCAGTTCCAGGCCAATGGTGGCAACCATGGTGTCAAAGTCTATATTCTCGTCGTGCCTGCCAACGACGGCCTTGGTCGATGGGGTGAATATGGGTTCCGGCAGGCGTTGTGCCTGCTTTAAACCGACCGGCAGGGTTATGCCAGATACCGAGCCATGGCGCTGGTAGTCCTTCCAGCCTGAACCGATCAGATAACCACGGGCGATGGCTTCTACCGGAATGGGTTGTAATCGCCGCACCACCACGGCGCGTTTTTCGTATAGGGTAGGGTTGACCCGGGGAGGTAGCACTTCGGCGACGGTGGTGGGAAGCAGATGGTTGGGCATTAGATCTGCGGTTTTACCAAACCAGAAGCTGGAAAGTTGAGTGAGTAATTCACCTTTGCCGGGGATAAGGTCAGGCATGATCACATCAAAGGCAGACAGGCGATCACTGGCAACGATCAGCAGACGTTCCTCGGGAAGTGCGTAGATGTCACGCACCTTGCCACGGTGAAGGAGTTCGAGGTTGGGAAGATCGGCTTGCCGCAAAGTGGTGGGCACAGATGCTCCGAAAGCAGTAAACAAGAAGGGCTGCATTGTAACGGTGATGGAGTGTCAACAAGCGTTGCTTATCTTGAGCGCGGGCGACCTAACGCACGGGTAGCTGGTAGAATAAACGTTTAATCAATATTTGCAAAGCTTGCGGATGCGAAGCGTACCGATAGCGGCACTTAGCCTCGTTCTGGCCTTTTCGGCTGTCTACGTTAGCGTCGACGCCAAGTCGGTCAGGCCGATCAAACCCGCACGGCTTGGGTTATGTGCGGCCTGCCATGGTGAGTCTGGTATTGCGCAATTGCCGGAAGTGCCCAATTTGGCAGGGCAGCGCCTGGATTATCTGCGTAAGGCGCTGAAAGATTATCGTGATGGTAGCCGTAAGGTAGCAGTCATGCACGCAGCGGTTGCTCCACTGAGCAGAGCTGATCTCGACGCGCTCGCACGCTGGTACAGCGGGCAAGATTCTGCTTCGCGGAACAAGGTAAAACCAATGGATAAGTCGAAACCATGAATTACACCTATACCTTTTGTTTCGCTCTGGGTGGTTTGTGGCTGGGTCAGCTTCCTGGTGCTGTGGTTGGTGGTTTTATCGGTTTTATGATTGACAAGCTGAGCGTGAAGCGTCATCAACGCTACACAGACGTGGATGGCTTTATTGAGCCTTTGTTTGCGTTAATGGGCGCAGTGGCGAAATCGGATGGGCGCGTGTCTGAGGCGGAGATTGCCGCAACCGAACGGATGATGGCGCGTATGAATCTTGGCGCGGTGTTGCGGCAACGGGCTGTCGCCAGTTTTAACCGTGGCAAGCAGCCAGAGTTTGACATTAACCCGGTTATCCATGCCTTGCACCAGTGGGTGGGCATGTACCGTGCGCGGGCGCTACCTGTGCTTGATATGGTGCTGGAGGGTGTGTTGGCTGGTGGTAACCCGTCATCCAGGAAGATGACGATCCTGCGCCAGCTGGCCCAGACCCTGCGGGTTAGTGATATGGAACTCATGGCAATGATGGCCATGAAGGGTTACGTGTGGCAGGCTGATGAGCGAGGGCGTGGATCGGCTTATGCCTCTGGTGGTGGCCACTATGTGCCGCCCACGTGCGACAGCCAGGAGCATGATCCTTATGCGGTACTGGGTATCGCAGTTGACGTAGATGATCGCGCAGTAAAGCGGGCTTATCGTAAGCTGATTTCCAGGCATCATCCTGATCGCTTAGGTAATCTTCCTGCAGAAATGCGCCAGCGCGCAGAAGTGCGGGCACGTGAGATTAATGCTGCCTATGATCGTATCAAGGCTCAGAGAGGTTTCAAATGAGAGCGCTACACCATCGTGGAAAAATCTCCTCCATTACTGGATTGACTGCATGAGCAAACAAGCTACTGTGATCGCTCCTTCCATTCTTTCTGCTAATTTCGCGCGCCTCGGCAAGGATACGAGTGCCGTGCTGGCTGCCGGTGGTGACTGGGTGCATTTCGATGTGATGGATAACCATTATGTACCCAATTTAACCTTTGGGCCTGTCATCGTTGAATCATTACGTAATTTTGGTATCAAGGCGCCACTCGATGTGCATCTGATGATTAAACCTGTTGATCGTATCATCCCTGATTTCGCAAAGGCCGGTGCTGATTATATTACCT
>JAAXIA010000144.1 GCA_012270595.1 Rhodanobacteraceae bacterium
TCTGAATAGATCAGAGCTTCCCTAGCATGAAAACTTAAAGAATCTCGGGCGCAAGGGGATGCCCTGGTACCGTTTGCTTATTATGAACCTTTAATGATACGTCGCCTCCAAAATATACAATAGCGAACCTTTTTTATTATTTATTCAAGCATGGGCGCGTACAATTTTACGCCTGTTTTTTCGTCAGGACTACGGCAATGAAGTGTACATTGAAGAGAGCTTTTGGGGTGCTACTCATCGCGTACTGGCCAGCTTTAGGGCTTGCGCTGGGCCTGGGCGGTGCTGGCCCGGTCAGTAGTGCGCATATACAAATCAGTCATATTAACAGTCATACACATACAGCTAGAGTAACCATACGTCTGCATACCGATATGTCACGTTATCAGCGCCCCTACCGGGTTGCCATGTCACTGGTCGCCATTGGCACAGACGGGCGTCCCCCCGAGTTCCTGGATGATCGGGATGTGACGGTGAATCCAGGATCGCCTTTGTTAAATATCACATTGGTCTATGTTTGTGCTTTTTACAAGAGTAGCTCGCTCGGTTATGACACGGAATCGCTGAGAGTCTCTTCCTATCCAACATATGGAAGTAAAGGACGCCCTGCTCCCGGAGCAAGTGCAACAGTAAGGATCCCCCTCGCTTTAGCACCGAAAGATTTACGCAGTCACGCGATAATAAACTGTGACCTCATAAGTAAACACTGAGCACATTGCAGTAAAAGGGCAGCCGTCTATCCTTCGACTTTCCGCAGGATGAATGGGTGTCAGCAAACACCATCCACCCCGCCTTTGTCGAAGGTTTTCCTTATTCACGTGTCTGGTTCCGTATAATACTATTCGCGTAGTGGGCTATGGCGTTTGAAGACCATGTGTGATTGCCAGGAAGCAGCTTTGCCATGATCCCCTTGCGCAGATCCATGACTCCCACGCGATGCCCTTTCGGCCTGCACCCGACGTCATGGGGGCAGGCCGCCTGCGCGTACGAGACGTTCGGCGGTTACAAACCTGTGTCCGCGAGAGGATGTTTACGATCGCAAGCGCGTCATGCTAGGCGCTACAGCAGGGCTTGTTTTACAAGTGTTGCCTGGGTTATCACATACAGCGTGCAGGATGCGAACAAAAAGTCAGTGCGACAGGATTTTCTCTCTCCGTTGAAGGAGGAATGCAGGGTATGGCTTTAATTGTTATGTTTTTTTACCCATGATGGAAAACTTGAAGGGGCGATTAGTGGACAGGCGTGAGGCCCTACATCATCAGCTTGCGCAGGGAGTCGCTCAACTGGGACTGACGCTGCCTGCAGCTGCACTGGCGCATTTACTGGATTATCTTGCCCTGCTGGAGCGCTGGAATGCGGCCTACAACCTCACTGCCGTACGCCGTCCAGAGGAAATGCTCACCCGACACCTGCTTGATGCGCTGGCGGTGCTGCCGTTCGTGCAAGGCGAGCGTTTGGCTGATCTGGGTAGTGGAGCCGGCCTGCCCGGCGTAGTACTTGCCATTGCGATGCCCAAACGCCCAACAGTGCTGGTGGACTCCAACGGCAAAAAAGTACATTTTCTGCGCGCCGTTGTGCGTGGTCTGAAACTGGAAAATGTGCGTGTTGTGCAGTCGCGTGTAGAACAGATGGAAGCCTGTTTTGATTGCATTACCACGCGTGCTTTTGCTAGCCTTGCCGATATGTTGCGCTGGGGTGGTCACCTCCTGGCACACGGGGGGAGATGGCTGGCCATGAAAGGCCCGTGCGTAAACAACGAGCTGCCCGGGATAGGGCCTGACTTTGTGGTGTGTCATGTCCATCAGCTCGATGTGCCTGGGCTGCATGCCCGGCGTCAGTTGGTGGTGCTTGCACACGCTTAAAGTGCACGCCCAGCCTTAAGGCCTTCTGTCACAGAACTAAAGTGATGTGGACGGATGTTTGGATAAGCTTGCCAAGGGTAAGCCTGTTGATCTTAAGCTTTCTTTATAGTTAGAACCTACTTTTACGCTCACGCCGGTATTAACGACCCATGGCCCGCATTATCGCTGTTGCCAATCAGAAGGGTGGTGTTGGCAAGACCACCACGGCTGTCAATCTTGCTGCTGCGCTGGCAGCGGCCAGGCGCAAGGTATTGCTGGTTGATCTCGATCCCCAGGGTAATGCCACCATGGCTGTAGGCGTGGACAAGCACGCAGTTAAATCCAGTGGTTGTGAGGTGTTGCTCGACGAGGTGCCGATCAGGCAGGCTATCGTCAGTACTGCGGCGCATGTTGATTTGTTACCTGGCAACAACGATCTTACTGCTGCCGAACTCAAACTGATGGAAGCGCTGGCGCGAGAAAATCGCCTAAAGGATGCGTTGCTCAAGGTGGTAGATAGCTACCACATCATATTGATTGACTGCCCACCCGCCTTGCATCTGCTTACCCTGAACGCACTGACGGCAGCTGTGGGTTTGTTGATACCGGTGCAATGTGAGTACTTTGCTCTGGAAGGATTATCCAGTTTGCTCGACACGGTCAAAGCGGTGCGTCGGCGCCTTAATCCCGTGCTTGAGATCGAGGGTTTGCTGCGGACCATGTATGATGTGCGCAATAACCTGGGTAACCAGGTTTCCAGCCAGCTTATCCGGCATTTCGGCGACCGGGTGCTGCGTTCCATCATTCCGCGTAATGTACGTCTGGCTGAGGCTCCTAGCCATGGCCAGCCGATCCATTTGTACGACCACAGTTCACGTGGTGCGATCGCTTACACTGGTCTGGCAGGTGAGATTATTCGTCGCGGGCGGCGCACGCAGCAGTTTACTGGCACGCCCGCTGGGCAGGCCCGCCGCGAAGACCCATCCCATGAAGAGGTCGTAGGCATCGCATCGCAGTTGCATCAGGAGCACTGATCAGATGGTTGCAGCAAAAAAACGGGGTTTGGGACGTGGACTTGACGCGCTATTGGGCGATCCTGCTGGCGTTTTAACACTCGATCTGGCAGAACAGGAAGGTGAGCTGCGTCAACTGGCGATTGAGCAGATTACGCCTGGCAAGTATCAGCCGCGTCGGCACTGGAACAAGGAGGCGATGGCTGAGCTTAGCGCTTCCATCAAGGCGCAGGGTCTGATTCAGCCGGTAGTGGTGCGCGCCGTTACGCCGGTGCTATTTGAACTGATCGCCGGTGAGCGTCGTTGGCGTGCGGCCCAGGCTGCGCAGCTCCGTGAGATTCCGGCGCTGGTTAAAGAGGTTGCCGATGCTTCCGTGCCTGTCATGGCGCTTATTGAGAACATTCAGCGACAGGATTTAACCGTGCTGGAAGAAGCCGATGCGCTAAAGCGCCTGATCGACGATTTTGCGCTAACCCACCAACAGGTGGCCGAAGCAGTAGGGCGGTCGCGTGCTGGTGTATCCAATCTGCTACGTTTGACCGAGCTTCCCGTATCGATTAAAAAACAGCTTGAGGAAGGTGCGCTGGAAATGGGGCATGCGCGTTGTCTGCTTCCCCTCGATGAAGCCATTGCTTTGCCGCTGGCGCACACGGCCATTGTACGGCGCTGGTCGGTGCGCGAGCTGGAGCGTGCGGTACGTCAGGCGCAAAGTAGCCCGGCGAGCAAAGCCAGAACCTTACAACGCGATCCCAATATAGCTGCGCTGGAACGCGAGTTGAGCGAACGTTTCGCGACAGCTGTGCAGCTTGTGCACGGTCGTGGCCGGCGTGGCAGGCTGGTGATCCACTACCACAGCGATGACGAACTTGACAGCATTCTTGGCAAGCTGCGCTGAAAAAAAACCGAAAAAGCTGGTGCTGCCAAGCGCTGGTGGAAAACCATCGCTCTATGGTGTTGTCTCCTGTTTCTTATGTTTCTTCTCATCATTCCTGCAGGGTCTGGTCCATGCCACAACTTGCTGTTGTCGTTCCTGTGTTTAACGAGCGTGACAACCTCTCACCACTGTTGGCCGAAATAGCCGCCGCCCTGCATGGCACGGTCGATTACGAACTGATCGTTGTAGATGATCAATCCGTGGATGGTAGTCACGAAATCCTGGTTGCGCAAAAGGGCCGCTATCCGCAGTTACGCGTGCTTCGTCACGACAGGCGCAGCGGTCAGAGCACTGCGGTCTGGCATGGCGTGTATGCAGCCAGATCGCCCTGGGTCGTTACGCTTGATGGCGACGGTCAGAATGATCCTGCCGATATAGTCAAACTACTTGAGGCACGTCAGCAAGCCGTGCCCGAAGTCAAACTGTTTGCTGGCTGGCGTACCATGCGGCGTGATAGCCTTAAAAAGCGTCTGTCTTCTAAAATCGCCAATGCCGTGCGTGCCAGTATGCTAGGTGATGCCACACCCGATAGCGGTTGTGGGCTTAAATTGTTTGAACGCGAACTGTTCCTTCGCCTGCCTTATTTTGACCACATGCACCGTTACCTGCCGGCCTTGTGCCGACGCGCTGGCTTTCAGAGTCAGAGTGTGCCGGTGGGGCATCGGCCACGCACCGCAGGTTATTCCAAGTACGGTCTGTTTGATCGGCTATGGGTGGGTCTGGCCGACCTGTGTGGTGTCGCCTGGCTGATGCGCCGAAGCAGGTTGAGTCATATTGAGGAGCTTTGATAAGGCAAAGCTATGTGCTATGTTGGACGCGGAGAGCGACTATGGATACCAGCTCAGAGTCGTGGCCCCGCGTTAGCGGATGAGTCTGGTTGGTGCCAGACTGACGATGGAGGAGTGAACAGAACGATCTTTATGTTGAATGAAACACCGTATTTCTCTGTTAATGGTTGAAAAGTGTTTGTGCATGCCATGTCTTTAGCATTTCACCAGGTTAGCGTTTCACTAGGGTTTGAGGGTCTTCTCTGTGACTAAACGTAAGGGGGTATACGATGAGCAGGAAACAACTACTGGTCTTTCTTGGCAGCATCGCATGGATGAGCACCGCCATCGGCGGGCCTTTGGTGAGTGTGTCCAAGACGAACATTCTACCTGCCAAGACCGAAAACACGGGTGACGTTGTCAAGCAATATTCGGTAACGTACAACTTCGTGATCAATAGCGCCGCCGCTAAATACATCAAAAGCATCACAGTGACCCCGGTAAGTTCGGGTACCGGGCAAGTATTCAGTAAAACTTCAAGTAATTGCGGAAGCAGTATCAAAAGTGCCAGCTGTATGTGGACCGGGGTGTTTAAGGCAACGAAGTCAGGGAAGCACACCATCTACCTTGATTACGGTTACGGTGGCCTGACCTTTTCAGGCAAAAAAGACACCATGGAAACTACCACTTCGGGGCCGCGTGCCATTAAACCAGCCAGTTTGAGCGTGGCCCTGGATACGGCCTTCGATAAGCCTTCAGTTAAACGACTTAAGGTGGAAAATACTGGTGAAAAAGGTATCACCAATTTGGTCGTGAATGTATCTGCGCTGGGGGTTTGGTTTACCCGTTTTGATGGAACAAACGGTACTACCCCAGTAGGCCCTTGGTGCACAGCGGTGAGTTGCCCCAGTCGCTGTGGTGCTTTAGGTGGTAAATTGAGCGGAGGGGCAAGCTGCTACGTTTATCTTCGCGCCACCGGCAAGAACACACTCGGTAATATAAAAAGCGAGGATGTGATCATCAGTGGCGCTGGCAAGAGCAAGACCTTTACCGCAAAAAATGAACGACTGCTCTATGCCGCTGGTAAATTTGTTGCGAACACCAAGGAATATGTCGCCCAGTATGATGGTAGCAGTTGGACCAGCATTGGTGACGGACCGAAGGGCACTGAATTTAATGAACCTATCAACACCTTGGCTATCGATGCCATGGGTAATCTTTACGCGGGTGGAGCGTTTACTGCTTCAAGTAATCGCTATGTGGCCAAGTACAATGGCAGTAGCTGGAGCAATATAGGCAGTGGGAAAGCAGGGCAATTGTTTAATGAAAACGTTAATGCCTTGGTCTTTGATTCGAAGGGTAATCTTTATGCTGGCGGTGACTTTACAGACAGCACGAACCAATATGTGGCCAAGTACAATGGCAGTAGCTGGAGCAATATAGGCAGTGGGAAAACAGGGAGCTTGTTTAAAAAAGACATTTTCGCGATGGCCTTCGATGCAGATGATAATCTTTACGTTGGCGGTGCTTTCACTGATTCTTCTAGTTCTAAACAATACGTCGCCAAGTGGAATGGTACAGCCTGGAGTGGCATTGGTTCTGGAGGTGCTACAAAGTTTGCAGCCAATATTCTGACCATCGCAACTGATGTGGGAGACGCGGTTTATGTTGCGGGAGCCATCCAAAATGCAACCCCCAAATACTTCGTGGCTAAATACTCTGGCAGTTGGTCCGAAACAGCTATCGGTGACGGCCCAACTACAAAATTCGATGGTGAGATCTTAACCATGCTGGTCTACAAACCGGGCGGAGTTTATGTTGCAGGCAAGTTTCAGAAAAGCTCCAAAAACTTCGTGGCTAAATACGATGGATCCACTTGGAGCAACATTGGCGATGGTCCAAGTGGCAAGGATCGTACCAGCGACGTTAATACGATGGTACTTGATGGAGCCAATCTTTATGTGGCAGGCAAATATCAGGTGTCCAGTAAAAACACTGTTCAGAAGTACGATGGTACAAGCTGGAGTACAATCGGTGCTGGACCCGCTTCTTCACAATTTGCCAGTGATGTTAACGTACTAAAATTAAGTAACAAGCTCACGTTGACTGCCAAGTAATTGTTTTGGCGCGAGTGTTTTATTCCGGAAGAGGATGGATTAAATCTAGACCATCCTCTTTCCTCCTTTTTCGAAATTGAAATTTTAAAAAGTGAGGTGGAAAATGACGGCAAAGAAATGTTTGGCAAAGAAATGTTTAATGAGCATGGTGGGATTAAGTGCGATGCTCTGGATGGGAGCTACCTTGGCAGGTCCTTTTGTGACGATTTCCAAATTGAATACTTTGCCTAAAAAGTTGGATAACAATGCGCGAATCTGGGTGAAGTATCAGTTCATGGTGAATAAACTGGTCGCTAGATACATCAAAAAAATTACTGTGACTCCGGTGGTTTCAGGTGTCGGGGCATCCTTGCGCGTTGTTTCCAGTAACTGCGCCGCTGTTGACTTAAAGACCAGAGTTTGTCAGTGGGTGGGCGAGTTCAAGGCGACGAAGAAAGGGCAACACAGTATTCACCTTAACTACGCTTACGGCGGATTGACTTTTAACGGTGCACCGCAGACCATGGAAACCACTGTGTCGGTGGCGCCTTCTCCGGGGCCTTCTCCGGGGCCTTCTCCGGGGCCTTCTCCGGGGCCTTCTCCGGGGCCTTCTCCGGGGCCTTCTCCGGGGCCTTCTCCAGTAGCTGGTCTTAGCGTGACGCTGGATGGCACCTTTAGT
>JAAXIA010000018.1 GCA_012270595.1 Rhodanobacteraceae bacterium
CTCCCGTAGGAGTCTGGGCCGTGTCTCAGTCCCAGTGTGGCTGATCATCCTCTCAGACCAGCTATCGATCGTCGCCTTGGTAGGCCATTACCCCACCAACAAACTAATCGAACATCGGCTCATCCAGCCGCGCGAGGTCCGAAGATCCCCCGCTTTCTCCCATAGGACGTATGCGGTATTAGCGTAAGTTTCCCTACGTTATCCCCCACGTCTGGGCAGATTCCGATGCATTACTCACCCGTCCGCCACTCGCCATCAACCTAGCAAGCTAGGTCATGCTGCCGTTCGACTTGCATGTGTTAAGCATGCCGCCAGCGTTCAATCTGAGCCAGGATCAAACTCTTCACTTGAATTTTCGACAGCCCGAAGGCTATCTATCTTTCTGAAGGGTTATCCCAACTTAAAACGTCATTGCTGACTGACTTTATGTTGGCCCTTGCATTGATGGACAGTTTCCTGAAAATCCACTGCAAGGCGCCCACACAAGTCATCTGCGCACACTGTCAAAGATCACAACCTTTTCAAACCATCATCTTGAGATGATGATCCCGAGACCTTTCGTCGTCGAGAAGGTGAACATCTTACACCAAGATTTCTGGCTGTCAACACCTTGCATCAATTTTTTTACGCCTGGCAATGAATCAGCCTGAAGATGATGCTTCCGCGGGAAGCTAATCCTGCGAAAGCTGGTTATTGTAGCGCCAAAGTTTCCATTTGAACAGGGAGACAGGAGGTGATTTCCTGCATCTTTCGTCCAGTGCTGCACGCGCACTCGCTAAACTGCCTGCACACCGCACACCTTTGCGAGCCAGCAAGCCTGCCCGCACCTTTGGCTAATCGTACTCAAAGACACAAGGCGCTTCACCAGCTTCCACTATTGGGCATCGAAACCCAAGGTTCTTGCGGTGGTAAACACCCCTCTTGCAGCAATTCCACCGAAATCAGATCCGGCGAACGTACAAACGCCATATGGCCATCGCGGGGCGGGCGATGGATGGTATAGCCCAGCGCCTGCAGATGCGCGCAAGTCGCGTAAATATTCTTTACTGCAAAGGCTATGTGACCAAAATGGCGTGCGGAACCATAATCTTCGGTGGAATCCCAGTTATGGGTCAGCTCCAGCTCCGCCTCTGGACTTTCCTCGGCCGCGAGATAAACCAGCGTAAATTTACCTTCGGGGTTTTCTGTCCGCCGTACCTCGTAAAGCCCCAAACCTTCGCAGTAGAAGCGCAATGAAGCGTCAATATCACGCACACGCACCATAGTATGCAGGTATTTCACGACTATCCACCTTAATATTTCTATGCAAATAGGAAACAGCATGATAACCGCTAAGACACGCGCACGGCATCTGCAAGCCCGACGAACGTGGCCACGCTACAACACAAAACTGGCCAGTGCTGCATGCAGTCGCCGCAAGCCTTCCATCATTTCCTGTTCGCTGATGGTAAGCGGCGGGACAAAGCGGAGCACATCAGATCCTGCCTGCAACAACAACAAGCCATGTGCAGCGGCCCGATCAAGCAGCTCACCAACTTTGGCCTTATAAGGCACATCCAGCACTGCGCCGATCATTAAGCCGCGACCACGTACTTCATCAAATACATGCAGTTGCTGCTTAATGGCAAGCAACCCATTGCACAGCTCTTTACTGCGACGCTCGACATTCGTACGCACCTGCGGTGAGCTTAATTTACGCAGTGCCACGCGCGCCACAGCGGCTGCCATTGGGTTGCCGCCAAAGGTGCTGCCATGGTCGCCATAACGCATCACCTCGGCCACCTTCGGACCGGCCAGCATGGCACCTATTGGGAAACCGCAACCTAAGGCCTTGGCCAAAGTAAGAATATCGGGGCGCACCTGATCATGCGCACAGGCAAGCAGTGTGCCAGTACGCCCCATGCCACATTGAATTTCATCAAGTACGAGCAAGGCGCCATGCGCGTCGCACAAAGCACGTGCACGTTGCAAAAACGCTGTTGTAGCCGGAACCACCCCCCCCTCTCCCTGCACCGGTTCCAGCATCACCGCCGCAATATCGTCGTCGGCAAAGGCGTTCTCCAAGGCTTCCATGTCGTTGAAATCAAGATAACGAAAACCTTCAGGCAACGGTTCATAACCCTCCTGATAGCAAGGCTGGGCCGTCGCCGTTAGTGACGCCAGCGTGCGACCATGAAATGAACCTTTGAACGTGATGATCGTGCGCTGTTCCGGCGCACGCTGTCGCATCGTCGCCCATTTGCGCACCAACTTGATCGCCGCCTCATTCGCCTCAGTACCCGAGTTGCACAGAAACACACGCTCGGCAAAACCCGAGGCATGCACCAGTTCCTCCGCCAGCCGAAGCGGTGGCTCAGTGTAAAACACATTACTGACGTGCCAGAGCTTCTCTGCCTGTCCGGCCAATGCTTCCATCAAATCCGTATCTTGGTAACCCAGTGCGTTCACTGCGATTCCAGCGCCAAAATCAATGTAATCACGCCCATCACTGTCCCACAACCGCGCCCCGCAACCATGATCGAGAATCAGTTCATGCGGCTTATACACCGGCAACCAGTAATGTCGACCCAAAGCGATAAGAGAAGAAGTCGTCATATGTCCAGCAACCACGGTTATGTCTCCACCAGCTTGAACCAAGCAACACGAACACATCAGCGCCTGTTAATTCTATGTTAAAGCCATATCACCGCCTGGATGAAGAATGCCAGGGCAGGCTATGAAGACCAACATGTTTTATGTCTTTCATCACCGGCTTATCTGCGAGCTGTCGCTCTTGATAAACCGTACCCGCAAGGGAGAGTGATAAGTTATCCAGCAGCCCTGCGCATAGCCAAATGCCAATGATCTTGTTGAAGCCAGCACCCAGAGAGGCCATTCCCTTCGTTTACGTACCAATCGCTACCATCATGGCGCGCAGGATAAGGCTGAAAAAATCCACTGCCACTGAATAAACGGCTAAGGCTACCAGTTATATCAAGCCGCTGCGTCGTAGGCAACGTCACAATCTTGCGCTTGCCACCGCCAGATACCACCAATTTCTTGCGATGCGTTGCAGTACCCGACACATTGCCAGTGGCATGCAGATAGACATAGCAGTGCTTCCCGCGACCCAGTCTGCCTGACAACGCTCCGCAGCGATCAGGGCATTGCGCTGGTGTACACCATGCCATGGTTCCGTCATGACTACCGTCATAACGCCTGAAATAACCCGCCAGATCCTGCGCATCAACGACAAGATCGTTAATGTCAACCTCCCCTGTGTTTACCACCTTGAATCTTGTCACAGTGGGTCGCCTAAAGGTGCTATCCAGCCTCACTGTGAAATACGTGCCACTCTCCGGGCTGGGAACGGGCGGCACCTTCCCTGGCAAAGGTGATGCGGGGGGCGGAAACGGACCAGCACCAGGACCAGGGAAGGCATCAAGGCTTAAGCTCAACCGGTTGGCCAGCTTGATCCCACGCACCGCGCTGTTGAACAAGGTACCACCAAGCGGACCGCCAAGCACGCTCCAGCGCGCATCACCAGGCGTATAGCGGGCAACATAATACTTACCAAGGCCATTATCGAAGAAACCACCGGCATACAGATGCCCTGCGCTGTCTACTGCCAGGGAAACAATGGCTCCATTAAATGGAGCCCAGCGCGGACCGGCGCCAAGATCATTCCAGGTGCCGTTGTGGACGTTGTAATGAGCCACATGCCGTTGCCCCAACACGCCGAAATTGCCTGCCGCATAGAGATCTTTCCCATACCCGGCAAGGGCGTAAATCCGGTCATTGAACGAGGCCACAACGGGGCCTGAACCTAAATCGCTCCAGATGCCAGTGTTACCAATATAGCGGGCCAGATGGCGCTTGTCGGACACCCCAAAGTTCCCCGCCGCATACAGGTCTCCATCATCGTTCACCAGAGCATAAATCGTATCATTAAAAGGTGCCGCACTGGGCCCAGTGCCAATGGTGCTCCAAGTGTTACTGATGGCATCGTACTTGGCAACGGTATGTTTACCTGAAACCGTAAAGGCACCGGCCACATAAAGATCACCCTCTTCATCCCAGGTCGAGGCAAAAATAGTGTTATTAAGCGCCGCAACACCACGGGGGCCTAGATCGCGCCAGCTTCCACCACCATCGTAGCGGACAATAGAGTGATTCAGGTTATGACTGGTAAAGCGCCCGCCCGCGTACAGCCTGCCGGAGCCATCCATGCTTAAAGAAAACACGCTCGCGTCAAAGGGATACGCACCGGGCCCGGTGCCGAGGTCGTACCAACGGCTGCCATCATAACGCGCAAGGTAGTGGTGCTTTCCATCGTTAAAATCACCGCCAGCATACAGCCTCCCTTCACCATCCACGGCCAGCGCCAGCGCTGTTGCGTTCCATGCCATCCCAGGTGGCCCATCGCCCAGACTACTCCAGTGATAACCATCATACTGCGCCACATAGCGCTTGCCAGCACGATTGGTAAAGTTCCCCAGCGCGTAAAGCACAGGCGTATTGCGCACTTTAACAACCCGGCGCCTGCCCGCCGCCATGACGATCAATTTCCTGGTCTGCTCCCTGCCCAGAACCGGTTTGTCTGTCGCATGCAGGTACACATAGCAGCTCTGTCCAGGCCCAAGTCTGCCGGACAAGATCGCGCAGCGCCGCGGGCAGCGCGCCGGCGTACACCACGGTCCCACCGGAGTCGCGCCATTGCTGCCATTATAACGACTGACATACCCATCCAGATCCGCATCGTCAACAGCCAGATCACTGATCTTTGTTTCACCGCTATTTTGAATTTTAAGTCGTTCAACCGCCGGCGTGCCAAAGTCGCGATCTATCGTCACCGAAGGCGCGACCGACACCCGCTTTGCCCGCGTAGAGGGAGCAAGGAAAGCATTGCTTCTTTCCGCTGACGAAGCGTCGGCGCGCCTGCTGTTCTCGGGTAGCGCCCGAGACACGCTCATGCTTGAACCAAGCAGATTGTCGAGTTTTATGCTAAGGATGGTACCATTAAAAGTTGACCCCGAGGGTCCATTGCCCAGATTGCTCCAGCCGCCACCTGATCCTTCTTTATACCTGGCGACAAATTGTTTCCCTCCAGTACTTGCCAATCCGCCAACATATACGCTTCTGGAGAAGATTACATTATCAATGACCATAGCATAGATAGGGGCATTAAATTTAGCGCCCGTCGGTCCATCACCACAGTCTTTAAAATGATTAAAGACGGTATTTGTAAGGACTAAATATGGGCGCCCATGACTATTGGTAAAAGTGCCCATGAAGTAAATATTTGAATTGTCCCCTTTGACCATGACATTTATATCAGCGTTATAATTCATTCCTTTCTTATACCACTTCCCTGAGTAATAAGAATATTCGAGAATACCAGAATGGTTACCCGAGAAAGAACGTGTCGTACCCATATAGAGGTAATTGTAAATCGAAATTAAAGAAAAGAGATAGGCATGAATACCAGGATACCTACCTTTATCAGACCAGGATTTGGAGGCCATTGAGTAATTGGCGAGATAGGTTCCAATGCTATAATTGGCTAATACAAAGATCTCTCTGGTTCCGTATCTGTAGTTTTTGTAAAAGAGCAAGGATTTAATATCATAACGAAACGGAGTCGCTGTTGGGCCAGTGCCAATACTATTCCAGGAGCTACCATCGTATACTGCAATATAATGGTTATATTTACTATCTGAAAAAGCGCCACCTACATACAACCGGCCTTTATCATCAAAAGTTGAAGCATAAATAGCACCGTTTAACGACGTACGAATATTAGTCCAACTACTACCATTGTACCTGCCGATTTTCTTGTAGGCAAAGATATTATCTGTATACATATTGCCCAAAGCATAAACATTGCCAAACACATCAACATTCAAGATGTTAATATTCCCATTAAAATCCCCACCGATACTGGTCCAGCTGCTACCATCATATTTGGCAACATAATTTTTTCCTGCATGAGTGAAACGACCACCCACATAAAGTACCTGTGTGTTAGTCAGCTTGATAGTCTTAGTCTTTCCTCCTGCCGCAATCAGTAAATTCCTGTTCTGCGGCGTGCCGACACTCGCCTCATCCGTAGCGCGCACATACACGTAGCAGTTATTGCCAAATCCGAGATTCCCTGAAATCGCTCCGCATCGGCTGGAACAGATCGTATTGGTGCACCACGATCCTATTGAAGTATTGCTATTCGATCCGTTATAACGAGTGAAATAACCACTAAAATATGAATCATTTACGGCCAAATCGTGAATATCAACGCTACCGGTATTTTCTACCTTGAAACGCCTTACCGAAGGCTTACTGAAGCTACTATCGAGGGTTACCGTAAATTTGACTTCCCCTCCCGAAGGGGGAAGTGGCGCGGGCGGCACAGGATAAGGACTCAGGTTCAACGTAATGACGTTACTACTTTTTATTGTAAAAGTTCCATTCCAATCTTCGGTAACATCAAATGGGGTCGCCACTGGCCCAGTGCCAAGACTACTCCAATTCGTGCCATCATAACGGGCTATGTAGCGTGTATTCCCAGCCGCAGTGGTTTTAAATGATCCGCCAACGTAAAGATTGCTTTGGGCATCCGTCGCCAAGGCTTTAATATCAGCATTAAAAGATAATCCTGCAGGACCACTACCAATATCGCTCCAGGCATGGCCATCGTACTTGGCCACATAGTGGTTTCCTACACGAGAAAATGCACCAGCCACGTACAGATTGACGCCCTGGCTCACTCCTGTAATAACATTCCCATTAAACAGGTTGTTAGCAGGACCAGAACCAATATCTTTCCAGCTACTTGTTGATGCATTATATTGAAAAACGAACTTCTTGAATCCAGCGTAGATATTGTTTGAACTATCAGTTTTTACCAAAGCAATTGTGCCATCAAATAAAGCACCCGCCACTCCGGATCCGATATTACTCCAGCCTCCTGTGCTTGCATCATATTTATTTATGAATTGTTTTCCAGAAGTGCTGTCAGTAAAACTCCCGCCCACGTAAAGGTCGCCCACTGTATCGAGATCCATGTCAATAATATTGTTATTTAATTGCCCACCTCCGGGACAAATATTGCTCCAACTACTGCCATTATAGTACGCAACACAGTGTTTTGCTGGTGTGCCAAAGGTAAACCTCCCACCGGCGTAGATAAGCCCATTTTTATTAATGAGCATCTTCTCAATATCGCCATTGAAAGAGCCGCCAATGTTACTCCACATGGCACCATTGTACTTGGCCACATACCGTATACCTGATCCCGTCTTGAATAGGCCACCCACATAAAGATCGCCCTCTGCATCAATGACAGAAGTCAATATAAGATTATTAAACTTGTTCGCTACAGGGCCGTCACCCACATTTACCCAGCTATTGCCATCATAGCGGGCTATATACTCGTTACCTGATCCATTTTTAAAACCACCGCCCACATAAAGTACCCGCGTATTGGTCACATAAACGGTTCTGTTTTTGCCAGCACCAGAAATCACCAGTTTTTTCGTTTTTTGACTGCCCAATGCCGCCCGGTCGGTCGCCCGCAGGTAGATATAGCAACTCGCCCCCTTGTTCAAGTTTCCAGACAAGGCACCACAGCGGCTGGGGCAACGTGTCGTGTCACACCACGGCCCCACAGACGTGCTGCCATTAGTACCGTCAAAACGCCTGAAATAGATGCCTAGATCCGAATCATCTATCGCCAAATTGGTGATATTCGTTTCTCCTGTATTTTCCACCTTAAACCGTGCAACTGCCGGCGTACTAAAACTACTATCAATCGTCAC
>JAAXIA010000070.1 GCA_012270595.1 Rhodanobacteraceae bacterium
GCCCAAGTGTTACACTTGGTCACCCACTCGCTGTATTCACATAAGGAAATCTTTCTACGCGAGCTGGTTTCCAACGCTTCCGATGCTTGTGACAAACTACGTTTTGAGTCCATTGCCCACCCGCAATTGACTGCGGGCGACAGTGAACTGCACATCGATGTCAGTTGGGATGACAAGGCGCGAACGATCACCGTGCGTGACAATGGCATCGGTATGAGTCGTGACGAGGTGATGGCCAATATTGGCACGATCGCCAGTTCGGGTACGCGCCGCTTTTTGGAAGCCATGCGTGTTGAGCAACAAGCCGATGCGCGTCTGATTGGTCAGTTTGGCGTCGGTTTTTACTCGGCCTTCGTAGTGTCGGACAAGGTGACCGTGCTTACCCGTCGCGCCGATGCGCCGGTGGATGACGGTGTGCGATGGGAAAGCGACGGCAAGGGTGAATACCTTCTGGAGCGGATTAACCAGGCTGAGCGTGGTACCTCGGTCATTTTGCACCTCAAAGCCGATGAGGACGAGTTCCTCAAACCTTGGCAATTACGTTCACTGGTCAGCAAATATTCTGATCATGTGGCTTTTCCCATCCGCATGCCAAAAGTTGAAACTGATAAAGATGGCAAGGAGAAACAAAGCGGCGAACTGGAAACCGTCAATACCGCCTCGGCGCTTTGGATCAAGCCGAAGTCGGAAATTTCCGAGGCGGACTATCAGAGTTTCTATAAATCTCTAGGACATGACTTTAACAATGCCCTGGCCTGGACGCACAATCGTGTGGAAGGGAGTCAGAGTTTTACTACACTGCTCTATCTTCCGGCACAGCCACCGTTTGACTTGATGATGGGCGGGCGTGATGAGCGCAAGGGACTTAAGCTTTATATCAAGCGCGTCTTCATCATGGACGCTGCCGAAGAGCTGTTGCCGAACTATCTGCGTTTCGTACGCGGCGTAGTGGATGCTGATGATCTGCCACTCAATGTTAGCCGCGAGATATTGCAGCATAACCGCCAGCTTGAACGCATCAGGGCCGCCTGTATCAAGCGCGTGCTGGATATGATCGAAAAACTGGCACGCGATGAAACGGAAAAATTCGCTACCTTTATTAAGGCATTTGGTAACACGTTGAAAGAAGGTATCAGTGAAGATACCAACCATCGCGAGCGTATTGCCCGTCTGCTGCGTTTTGCTTCCACGAAGGGTGATGGTGAAGAAAAGAACACCTCGCTGGATGATTACATCGCGCGTATGGCCGTTGGGCAGCAGGACACGATCTGGTATATTACAGCTGACAGCTATAAGGCAGCCGTCGGTAGTCCGCAGCTAGAGTCTTTCAGGGCCAGAGACATTGAAGTACTGCTTATGTTCGACCGTATCGACGAGTGGATGATCGGCAGTTTAAGCCAATATGAGGGTAAAAAGCTAAGGAATGTCGCCAAGGGCGAGATACCATTAGACGAGGCTGACAAACATAAGCAGGAGGAAGTAACCAAGGCTGCTGAACCATTGTTGAAGAAACTCAAGGAGCTATTGGGTGATAGCGTGGCCGAAGTCAAGGTGTCAGCCAGACTTACCGATTCGCCGTCATGCCTTGCTTTTGGCGATTACGAAATGGCCCCGCATCTGGCACGTTTGTTGCGTGAGTCTGGTCAGGAAATGCCTGAAAGCAAGCCGACACTAGAGATCAATCCGAATCACGCATTGGTGCAGCGCCTCGAAGCTGAAACAGAGGAGGCTAAAGCACGCGATCTGGCCATGCTGTTGCTGGAGCAGGCGGAAATTTCTGCTGGTGCGTCACTGTCTGATCCGGCTAGCTTCGTCAAGCGCATGAACCGAGTATTACTGGGATAAGGGGCAAGTACTTTGTTGCCAATGTAAGCGGCTCTGTGCTCTATTACGCGCAGTGGATCTTTTGTTTAAGGCCAATGACTCCCCCTTAAGGAGGAGAGGCTTTTCAAGAGTCATAGCTTGCAGAACTCGGTAAGGAGCGTATGATTGGCCAGTAACATAGAAGCTGGATGAGCATCTTTTCGCTTGGTTTATGAGTGCTATTGCCCTGTTACTCATCTGTTTTGCGTTGGGTGCGGGCGTGGCGCACCTTGTACGCCCTCCTGCGGGCATGGTGCATGGACTCAATTGGTGGGTGCTTAACGTCGCACTGCCGGCACTGGTATTGGATTTGATCCCAAGACTTGAACCCAGACTGCAATTCTGGTTTCTGATCGCCAGCATGTGGCTGGTGTTTGCTGGTGGCTGGTTGCTGTTTGCCTTGTTAGGACGGTGGTTTGACTGGACGCAGTCACGCATTGGTGCTATGGTTCTGGTGTGTGGTCTGGGTAGTACCTCATTCATAGGCTATCCCGTCATGCTAGCCCTGCGTGGTAAGGCTGGACTGTCGTTGGCTGTAGTAGCAGGCCAGCTTGGTACCTTCCCGCTCATGGCCTCCTTTGGTATTGTCGTGGCCAGTCTCTATTCGGGAAGAAGACCGAAACCACGTTTGATTATGCGGCGTCTTTTTACTTTCCCGTCGTTTATTGCGTTACTGGTAAGCGTGATTTCCGGGTTGTTCGGTGGCTGGCCGGAATGGCTCTATAGCGTGCTCGCACAACTGGGCCAGACTTTGACCCCATTGGCCCTGTTTTCGGTAGGACTCCAGTTTCGTTTTCATATAGGTAGTGGGCAATGGCGGGCGATGGGTTGGGGTTTGGGATGGAAACTTCTGTTCGCGCCGCTGTTGTGTTGGGGGCTGGGTGTGGTGGTTGGTGTGAATGAACTGATCTTGGACGTCGGTGTGTTACAGGCCAGTATGGCACCGATGGTCTCTTCTGCCATACTGGCCAATGAGTACGGTTTGGACAGTGCACTGGCCAACACTTTACTGGGCGTGGGTACCGTGTTATCGCTATTGACTGTGCCACTGGGTAACCTCTGGCTTCTGGCGACCTCGTAGGGCATGACCATCATCCCTCCTGTTCATATTTCAGATAACTTTTAGTACAGGTAGTTAGGGAATCCCTGATCAATGGATGTTCTGAGCAAG
>JAAXIA010000111.1 GCA_012270595.1 Rhodanobacteraceae bacterium
AACGTTTCGCACGCCAACAACAAGACGCGCCGCCGCTGGTTACCCAACCTGCATGAGCGCCGTTTCTGGCTTGCCAGCGAAAATCGCTGGGTCAAGCTGCGCATTTCCAACCATGCACTGCGCACCATCGACAAAAAAGGCATCGAAACCGTGGTCGCTGAATTGCGTGCCCATGGCGAAAAACTTTAAAGGAATCCCATCATGGCTAAAAGCAAACAGGACAAAATCCGCCTAATCTCCTCTGCCGGTACTGGTCACTTCTACACCACGCAAAAAAACAAGAAAAACACACCGGACAAGTTTGAGTTCAAGAAGTACGATCCGACCATACGTAAGCACGTCATCTACAAGGAAAGCAAGATCAAGTAATACTGTACAAAGAACCCGCCTTGTGGCGGGTTCTTTGCTGTACATGGATTTTTCGCTTTCGCGGGAGTGGCAAAGTAAGCACCATAACAACACAAGGCACACAGCCAAGCAACTCTTCTGCAAACTAACCAGCAAGACCATATTTCGGCTTGCACCCGCGAGCTAAGCCTCTGCGCTTAGACAATACCCCTTTAACCGCCAAGCAAATTCTCTTAATACCCGAACACCACTTTGCTCGGCATCACTGATCCATTGCTGAAGACTCTTCAAGCCCTGCTCCGCACCGCGCTGCTCCATCAAAACCACCAAGCGATTACGGTACTCGTACACAAGCTTCAGTATGGGGCGCTTGGCCAGCACTGCCTGCAAGTGACCTCTACCTTCGCTATCTAACCAGCGCCCACCATCCGCCAACGCGCGACGCAGACGACGTGGTACGACTTTCAGGTTGTCGCCAGCGCTCATGGCTTCCTCACGCAAGGTGGGTAGAATCACGCCTCGATGGTAGTCCGTCATGGCCTGAAAACGATGTGTTAGTACAGCCTTTAAGGTTTCCGCATCAGGTAAAGGCACATTGGGTCGCACATCTAGTTTTGGAGCAACACGAAGCACTTTGGCCAGACCCACAGCACGCAGCACACAAATAACGGCCCAGCCGATATCAAACTCCCATTTTCGTAAGGCGAATTTGGCCGAACTTGGAAAGGCATGATGGTTGTTATGCAATTCTTCCCCGCCAATCCAGAAGCCCCATGGAAAAAGGTTTGTCGCCGTATCGGCACTTTCAAAGTTACGATACCCCCACCAGTGACCAATACCATTAATGAAACCGGCAGCCCAGAATGGAATCCAGATCATCTGAACCGCCCATATCGCGATACCAAGTACACCGAACAGAGCCAGGTTAACCAGGACCATCAGCGCCAGGCCGTAATACGGGTACGCACTGTAGAGCTTGCGCTCAATCCAGTCATCGGGAGTTCCGCGCCCGTATTTCTCCATGTCTTCCTTGACCTGACTGGCATCACGGTAGAGCGCCACACCATCCCAAAACACCTTTTTGATGCCGTAGATCTGCGGACTGTGTGGATCCTCCGCCGTTTCCACCTTGGCGTGATGCTTACGGTGCACCGCCACCCACTCTTTGGTAACCATGCCCGTCGTGAGCCAACTCCAGAAACGGAAAAAATGCGCGACAACCGGGTGCAAATCGACACCGCGGTGGGTCTGGCAACGGTGCAGATACAAAGTCACCGTAAAAATAGTAAGCTGGGTCACCACCAGAAGATAACCCAACATACTAACCCAGCCTGCGCCAGTCAGTCCGTGAGAGAGAAAATCGAGGACAGTATCAAGCATGCGTTCAAATCACCCGGTCAAAACCACGAAAAACGGCCAACATAACGGGCCGACTCACCACATACCACGCGCTCAGAAAATCTTATCCAGATACTCGAGGCCTCCATTATCCATCAAACCGTGCCCATTTGGCAATCAGGATAGAATCTTCCTGTCAAGCCTTTGATGCACTTTTGTACCAACATCAAAAGTCTTTATGTCGCCCGGTAAAGCCAGAAGAACCTGTTAAAAGCTTAAGGGTAGCGTATCTTTATCCCTAACTCATGCTTTGAAATGCCGGCTTAGCCTGGATCAAACCCTAAACCAACCATAGCTCATCTACCACCTCAAGCCACTTAACTCCGATGCCCGAATTACCCGAAGTCGAAACCACCCGCTGCGGGATCCTGGCGCACGTACTCGGTCGCCGCGTAGCGACAGTAACGCTGCGCCGCCATGATCTGCGCTGGCCCATTTCTGAAGAAATTGCCAGGCTCCTGCCGTGTCAGCGCGTTAAGACTATTGAACGACGGGCAAAATATCTGCTGCTGCACACTGCTGCTGGCAGTGCACTATTCCACCTGGGTATGAGCGGTATGCTGCGTGTACTGCCAGCATCGACACCACCAGGCAAGCACGACCACGTAGACATCATGCTACAGGCAGGGTATGGTGAAGAACCCTGGGTATTACGATTTACCGATCCGCGCCGGTTCGGCTGTCTGCTATGGCAAGCACCCGGTACGACCCACGCGCTGCTCACCCAACTTGGCCACGAACCACTGGACGAGCACTTTGATGGCGTTTATCTTTGGCGGCTTTCGCGCCGGCGCTGCGGCGCAGTAAAAACATTTCTGATGAACAACGCCATCGTCGTCGGCGTCGGTAACATCTACGCCAACGAGGCATTATTTGCTGCCGGTATCCACCCGCGCCAGCAGGCCGGTCGCGTGTCGCGTGTGCGCTACGTGCGCCTGGCTGCCGAAGTCAAACATATTCTTTCCTTGGCTATAAAGCGCGGCGGCACGACCTTACGCGATTTTCTGAGTCCTGATGGCACGCCAGGCTATTTTCACCGTGAACTCATGGTCTACAGTCGCGCTGGTGAAGCATGCAAAACCTGCGCCACCATGATTAAGTACGCGCGACTGGGACAACGCTCTACCTTCTGGTGCCCACGTTGTCAGCGCTAAGTGGCTGCTCGAACACATTGTTTTTCATCGGGAAATCCCATCTACCTAGGCGTCAGAACGCTTAGCTCCCGCTTCCAGACCACATTTGAGACTGGCCTCAATAAATCCATCCAGATCACCATCGAGCACCTTTTGGGTGTCGGTACGCTCAACACCCGTGCGCAGGTCCTTAATGCGGCTTTGATCAAGCACATAGTTGCGGATCTGACTCCCCCAGCCGATGTCGGACTTGCCTGCCTCCAACGCATCACGCTCAGCATTACGCTTTTGTACTTCCAGTTCGTACAACTTGGCATTTAGCATTTTTATCGCCCGGTCACGGTTGGCATGCTGGCTACGTTCGGTTTGACAAGCCACCACCACTCCGCTGGGCAGATGCGTAATACGCACTGCCGATTCGGTTTTGTTAACATGCTGACCACCAGCACCGGAAGAACGGTAAACTTCGGTGCGCAGATGCGCCGGGTTAATGGCGACCTCAATAGAGTTATCCACCTCGGGGGAAACAAATACGCTGCCAAAGCTGGTATGACGACGGTTATCTGAATCAAACGGGCTCTTGCGTACCAGCCGGTGGATACCGATCTCGGTTTTCAACCAGCCGTAGGCGTAATCGGCCTCGACGTGCACAGTGGCAGATTTAATGCCGGCCACATCACCACCGGAGATTTCCATCAGGGTCGTTTTCCAGCCACGCGACTCGCACCAGCGCAGGTACATGCGCAGAAGCATCTCAGCCCAGTCCTGCGCTTCGGTACCACCGGCTCCGGCCTGGATATCCACAAAGGCATGGCAGGCATCCATAGCCCCTGAAAACATGCGCTGAAACTCCAGCTTGGCAACCAGCCCCTCCAGTCTGGTCAAATCATCTGCCACTGATCGTATGGTGTCCTCATCACCGTCAGCCATGGCCATTTCCAGCAGCTCACCAGCATCACTCAACCCAGCAGCAAGGCCATCGATACCATCGACCACACTACACAGACGCGCCCTCTCCCGACCTAATTCCTGTGCCCGTGGCGGATCATTCCATATGGCAGGATCTTCCAGCTCGCGGCGCACTTCTTCAAGACGCTCACTCCTGGAAAAGTAGTCAAAGACACCCCCTAAGCGATTCAACACGCTCCTTGAGGTCAGCGATGTGTGCATGGATGGGATTGATTTCGATCATACTCAAACAGCGCATGAAAATGGCCGACCATGGTAACAGAGTGCATGCATGATAATCGCACTGCGGTACCTGAACGTTCAATCTACGGCGTAAGCATGCACGTCCTTTACCGCACGACCAGATGGATCGGCAGCGATGGTGAAGGCCGGATCCCAGGCCAGTGCCGCCGGCGAGGAACAGGCAATCGACTTGCCACCCGGCACAGTGGCCGCACAAGAAAGACCAGGGAAATAACGTTCAAAGATTTCCCGATAAAAATAAGCTTCCTTGGTGGTCGGTGTATTGTACGGGAAACGCGCCTTGGCAGCCGCAAACTTGCGGTCGCTCACAAAGGCTTCAGTATGCGCCTTAAGCCCGTCAATCCAGCCATAACCTACACCATCACTGAATTGCTCCTTCTGTCGCCACAGGATTTCCTTCGGCAAGGCCCCGGCAAACGCTTCACGCAGCACCTGCTTTTCGATTCTGTCACGGCCTGCCATCTTATAGGCCGCATCCATGCTCATGGCCACATCAATAAAAGTCAGATCCAGAAACGGCACCCGCGCCTCCACGCCCCAAGCCATCATGGCCTTGTTTGCACGCAGGCAATCATAGCAATGCAAGGCATCAAGCTTGCGTAGCGTTTCTTCGTGAAACGCTTCAGCAGAAGGTGCCTTATGGAAGTACAGATAACCACCAAAAAGCTCATCAGCCCCCTCACCGGAAAGCACCATCTTGACACCCATCGCCTTGATCCGGCGGGCCAGCAGATACATCGGTGTGGCTGCACGAATGGTGGTGACATCATAAGTTTCCAGGTGCCGGATGACCTCAGGCAGTGCATCGAGTCCTTCCTGGAAACGATAGACAAAACCGTGATGCACTGTGCCCAGTGCATCGGCTGCCACCCGGGCAAACTTGAGGTCTGGGGAACCTTCCAAACCAATGGCGAAGGAGTGTAGCCGTGGCCACCAGGCTTCACTGCTGTCATTGTCCTCAATACGCTCACGGGCAAAACGGGCAGCGCACGCCGCTACCAGGGCAGAATCCAGCCCACCGGAAAGCAATACGCCGTAGGGTACATCAGTCATCAACTGGCGATGCACCGCCTGTTCAAACGTTTGCCGCAGCATCAGGGGTGTGCTGGCCTGTCCACGGGTGATTGTATAATCACGCCATGGCTTGTGATAATAAGAATGCAACACACCAGCAGCACTATCATAGATATGCCCAGGCGGGAAAACGGATACATCGGCACATACATCAACCAATGCCTTCATTTCCGAGGCCACACACAACCGCCCCTGCCCATCATGCCCCCAGTACAGTGGACACACACCGATGGGGTCGCGGGCAATCAGGTAACGCCGCGCAGCTGCATCCCACAAGACAAAGGCGAAAATTCCATTGAGCCGCGAGACAAAATCAGACGCACCGCTGTGATACAGGGCATTAATCACCTCGCAGTCCGAGCCGGTGGTGAAATCATAGCGGCTATCCTCGCGCAGTTCACGATGATTATAAATCTCGCCATTAACCGCCAGGGCCAGCACACCATCACGTGAGCGTAACGGCTGTTCCCCAGAAGTCAGATCCACGATAGCCAGACGCTCATGCACCAGGATAGCGCCATCATCGACAGATATACCGCTCCAGTCAGGGCCGCGGTGACGCTGGCGCTGTGAACATTCCAGCGCCAGCCGACGCAGCGCAGCCACATCGTCGCCAGTTCGCAGATCAAACATTGCAAAGATAGAACACATACCATGAAACGCTTAAGGGCAAGAATCTCTAACCTTAAGCGAGCTGAACCTTGAGCGCAAGCGACCGGCCTTCCCTTAAGGCGACTGGCTCCACCAAATAAAACGGCCACTTCACGCAAAAAAGCCTGCAAGTTGGTGGGCCTTAGCCTCCCCGTGCCCGGCAAAGCCCACAGCCAATAGGCAGGTCATCCCGAAACAGCCGTCGCCGCAAAGCGCCAGCTCTAGTTAAGCCGGGCGCGCCCGGCTTAAC
>JAAXIA010000077.1 GCA_012270595.1 Rhodanobacteraceae bacterium
GCGGTGATCTGTCATCCGCATCCGGTACAAGGTGGCAGCATGCACAACAAAGTTGTGACCATACTTGAACGCAGCTTGCGCGAATTGGGGTTTGATACCCTCCGTTTCAACTTTCGTGGCACCGGTAAGTCCGACGGTTGCTACGACGAAGGGTGCGGTGAAAGTGAGGATCTTGTCGCCGTTGTATCCTGGTTGCGCCAAGTTCGCCCCCAAGACGCCTTGTGGTTGGCAGGCTTTTCCTTCGGTAGCTATATTACCATTGCTAACGCGGAAAAATTGCAAGCCAGTTGCCTGATTAGCGTGGCACCACCTATTGGGCTTTGGGAAGTCAATAGCAAAACACTACCGCGCTGTCCGTGGTTGGTTGTCATGGGTGAGGAGGATACCGTAGTGCAGCCGCAGCTCGTGTTCGACTGGATCGCGTCGATGGAGCACCCACCCACACTAGTGCGTATGTCTGAGGCAGGGCATTTTTTTCATCGTCGTCTGATGGACCTGCGTGGTGCGGTCAAACATGCGGTGCGTGACTGGTTACCCCCGTCTCGGGACGATTGACGTTCCGCCGTGCGTAGTACTAACTGTTTGATTGCGCCTGGTGTGCGTTACCAGGAAGGTGTGGACGCGCATCATTGGCAGAGCGACCCGGCCCAACTTGCTGCGCTGGTTGAGTTTGACCGTTTGCATCAGGCTCTTGGTGCGGAGCATACCAGTGCTGGCGCTGGTTTTTCTGGCTGGATCAAGAAGCTGGGCAGGAACCGGCTGCCGCGCTGCCTTCCAGGGTTGTACCTGTGGGGCGGTGTGGGCTGCGGTAAAACCTTCCTTATGGACCTGTTTGTGCGAAGTCTGCCGCGTGGTATGGCACGACGCTGGCATTTTCATCGCTTTATGACCGATGTTCATCAGCGCTTGCGTACACTGCATCACCGCCAGGATCCACTGGTCGAAGTGGCTGACGGTATAGCGAGGCATTGTCGGGTTTTATGCCTGGACGAATGTCTGGTTCATGACATCGGCGATGCAATGATTATGGCCA
The DNA here is from genome assembly GCA_012270595.1 of Rhodanobacteraceae bacterium. Classification (GTDB taxonomy): domain Bacteria; phylum Pseudomonadota; class Gammaproteobacteria; order Xanthomonadales; family Rhodanobacteraceae; genus Rhodanobacter_A. The sequence continues at coordinate 1,034 of JAAXIA010000077.1, forward strand.
GATTGCTCAAGGCGCTGTTTGTGCGTGACGTGATCCTGGTCACTACCTCCAACACACCGCCGGATGCGCTTTACAAAGATGGCCTGCAACGTGCGCGTTTCCTGCCATCTATTGCCCTTATTCGCAGTCAGTGCCACGTACTCCACATGATCAGCATACATGACTGGCGCCTGCGTGCCCTGAGTCAGGCACCGCTTTATTATGCTCCGAAAGGAGCCGAAGCCGAGTATGCTCTGGCGCGTATTTTCACTAGTCAAACGCGTAACGTGGTACATGAGGGTGGCGATATAGTGGTTAACGGTCGTCCTATCCGGTTACGCAAGCGTGGTGAAAATGTGCTCTGGTTCGACTTCCACGCGCTGTGCGAAGGCCCGCGCGCGGTGGCTGATTACATTGAACTGGCTAAAATCGGGGGCATGATTATGGTTTCCAATGTCCCGCAGTTCAGTCCTTATAACGAAGATGCTGCCAGGCGCTTTATGCACATGGTGGATGCGTTCTATGATTGTCGCGTAAAACTGGTGCTCTCTGCCGCCACGCCGATTACTGGATTGTATCGCGGTAATCGAATGCGCACCGAATTTAGCCGTACTGAATCACGTCTTATCGAAATGCAGAGCCAGGAATATCTGGCGCTGGCGCATGATCAGGCTTGAAGGCTTAAGTTTGTACGAGAACCTGCGGCTGATTCTATTTTGCAAGGGGATTGGTTCGATGCCTGCGTTTTCTACTGCGCGAAATCCCTGTGAATCCATGCAGGCCGCTATTAGTCTCTGTTCACGGGAAGCTTGTCGTCCTTCTCGGTACCTAGCAAAAAATTAGCCAACCATCCCTTGGGGCGATTGTCGCCGGTATTATTGGTGTTATTGATGACGATACGGGGATCGTTGGTGGTCAGCATATTTAAGACCTTGTAACGACATTGTGCCAGAGCCGACTACGCATCAAATGGTGTCACACCCTGCTTTTTCCATACCATAGGATGACATCCGGATAAATAGAAAACAAAAAAAACACAGACAGTACGTCTGCGTTTAAGCATAGTCTCTCCCTTCTGATGGTGATACTTATGGTTTAATAAACTGTGGGTCACTTTATCAAGGTAGGCTTCGGCATCACCATTAGCACATGCCATTCGATAATACGCATCAATAGTTTCCGCTGTGGGCTAATCTTGCTTCTTCTAGAGTAGTGTAGCAACCCACCCCCTTGATGCATCTTAGTCCAAACGGGTCTATATGGCTCAAGGGATTACCATCGACATAGACATAACTATGCATCCCACCCTGAAGGCCTATCGGGTCAGGCTGTATATAGCGTCCGGTGCTGGGGTCGTAGTCACGATGGAGGTTATAGACCAGCCCGGTTTCGCTGTCATGGTACTGGCCTGGAAAACGCAGGTTAAAGACCGTGTGGCCGTCCAGGCTGATGGACGGTTTTTCACCGAAGGGGTTAGCCTGATAAGGCCATCGCCAGAGTGGCTTGCCGCTGGCATCGGTAAGGACACGTGGCGTGCCCAGACCATCGGCGGTGATGTAGTGGATGCTGCTTTTGCCTTCTTTGGTATCCACCATGGCCACCGGAATACGATCCATCCATACAACATCACGGCTAAGCCTGTCTCCCATCCTGCTCAGCAGTTGGCCATTCAAGTCATAGCTAAAGCGCCGCGTGCCGCTATCGGTCGTTTTCTGAATGTGCTGCCTCAGGGTGTTGGTGGTGGTGCTTGCCAATAGCCTATCGCCTTGCTGTACCGAGGCCAGCCGGTTGCGGGCGTTGTAGTTCAGTTGATAGCTCAAACCCGCGCGACTGAAGCCGGTGGTGTTGCCGCTGGCGTCAAGACGGCGTACCAGGTTGCCGGTGGCGGCCAGGCGGTGACTGTGAGGCGCGTAGCGGTAGCTTCCTGTGGCCTGTCTGCTGCCGGTTTTGCTTAGGCGATCACCAGCCAGGCTATAGGTATAGGCTTCCAACGCCTTGCCTGCCGGATTCTTGACGCCAACCAACCGATAAAGCGGGTCATAGCGGTAGCTTTCCATGCCATCATTCCCATGAATGGCGATGATGTTGCCCATCGTATCACGGTCAAGGTGCAGATGGAGCACCTGGCTATGCAGTTCGCTCAAGCGACCGTTAGCATCATAACGACGGCTAATGGTCTGCCCATTGCCCAGCGTATAGCGGTTGGCTGGCACGAAGGGCTGATAGCCGACGCCCTTGACCACGGTGAAGTTTTGGCCGCTTGCTGTTTTCATGGCTATGCGCGTGATGTGACCGTTGACGTTGCGCTGATAGCTTAGCGTTGTGCCATCGGGATAACGCACACTGGCGAGACGGTCTGCCTTGCTCCAGGTGTAGGCGGTGCTGCTGCTGTGCCCGCTTTGCAGCTGGCGCTGCTGGGTGATGTTGCCGCGCGCATCATAGCAATACACCGTGGTCACGGCTTTTTCGATGATGCGGGTTAAACGGCCGATAGGCAGGAAAGGTGTGCGTCTTCCTGACGGTGCAGACCTATCCAAGGGGAGCGTCTGAGATTCATTTAGTCCTGTAGGGCGCTAGGCCAAGGTTGGTGTTTTGGCACTTTTCTCTTTGATTTGTAAAAGAAAAAAGCTTGACAGCTGTGGAAAACAAGGCATATAGTGGGGCTGAGTGTGAAGTAATGGGAATGAGTGGGGTTCTTTGCTTCGCGGAGTTTTACTGTCGTGTTTCAAGGTGAAACCGCCATCACTGTCGATGACAAAGGTCGTTTGGCGATTCCGAGCGCGTACCGCGAGCGGGTTGCTGTGGCCTGCGGTAATCGTCTGGTGATGACTTATAACCCGTTTGAGGCGGGTTGTCTGTGGCTGTTTCCGCGCGAAGGATGGGAAAAAGTACGCGATCAGGTCAATGCCCTGCCTGGTGTCAAGGCAGTCCATCGTGCCTTGCAAATGAAGCTGGTGGGTGCGGCAGCCATGTTGGAACCGGATGGTGCTGCGCGAATTTTGTTGCCGGCGAGTCAGCGTGTGGCCGCCGGTATTGAGAAGAGGGCGGTTTTATTGGGTATGGGCAATAAATTTGAATTATGGAGTGAACAGGCCCATCTGGCCAAGGTTCGCCAAACTATCGGTGAGGCTGAGATCAGCGAAAGCATGAGAGATCTGCACTTGTAGGCTATTTAGTTCGGATCGATGGCGAACGGCAAAGTTTTGAGAGCGAGAGTATGGCATGACTCAGCGGGGGCATATCCCGGTAATGCTTGATGAGGTGATGGAGGGTCTCGCTGTGAAAACTGAAGGGCGTTATCTCGATGCGACCTTTGGGCGTGGCGGCCACGCGCGCGCGGTGTTATCGCGCCTTGGTCAGCATGGCCGTCTTTTGTTGATGGATCGCGATGGGCAGGCGATTGCCTGCGCACGTGATGAGTTTGCTGCGGATGCGCGCGTGGTAATTTGTCACGATAATTTTTCCCATTTGGCTCAGTGGCAGGAAACAAAAGCCGGGCTGGATGGCATATTGCTCGATCTTGGCGTGTCCTCACCGCAAGTGGATGAGCCAGCGCGTGGCTTTAGTTTCATGGCCGATGCACCGCTTGACATGCGTATGGATCCCCGTGGTGGCGAAAGCGCTGCAGATTTTCTGGCGCGTGTGGATGAGCGCGAATTGGCCGATGTGCTGTGGCGTTTTGGTGAAGAGCGCTACAGCCGCAAAATCGCGCGTGCCATTGTCGCACGACGTGGGCGTGCACCGATCACGCGAACTGGTGAACTGGCTGCCTTGATTGAGACTTTGCTGGGGCGTCGTTTGCGAGGCAAACACCCGGCGACACGCAGTTTCCAGGCGTTACGCATCCAGGTTAACGGTGAACTGGAGGCACTACGTCTCGGCCTTGATGCGGCCCTTGCCCGACTGAAGCTGGGTGGTCGGCTTCTGGTTATTAGTTTTCATTCGCTGGAAGATCGCATGGTGAAGCGATTTATCCGTGAGCATTCCGGTCATCAGTTGGGGCATCGCAGGAGGCCTTTGCCAAGCGCGAAACCGGCCATGTTGCATGCCGTTGGCAAAACGCACTTCCCATCCAGGCATGAATGCGAGACCAATCCGCGCGCTCGTTCGGCGGTATTGCGCGTGGCAGAGCGATGCATTGTGGGCAGTGTGACATGAAACCCGTGGCTCTTTTCCTGACTTTGTTGCTACTGGTGCTCACCTTGTTCAGCGCCATGGCGGTGGTATGGACACGCCATCAGAGCAGGGCGCTGTTCGTGCAGCTCACCCGACTGCAAAACCGGCGCGACGCGCTGGGTATCGAATACGGTCGTCTCCAGCTTGAGCAGGCCACCTGGGCCGAACCGCGACGTATTGCTGGTGAAGCGCGCCGTCGCCTGGAGATGATGATGCCATCGCCGCGCCAGATCAGGTTGGTGTTTCAATGAAGCGGCGAGAACGCAAGTCTGTGCGGTTGGCGACTGGTCGTTATCGCGCCATTGTGCCCAGTGTGCGGCAGCGCATGGTATGGGTGATGGGCGGGTTGGTTCTGATCTCGCTGGGTCTGATTGCGCGCGCTTTTGAATTGCAGGTGTTGCAAAAGCAGTTTTATCAAAACAAGGCTGATGCGCGTATCTTGCGGGAGGTGCGTATTCCCGTGTCGCGTGGCACTATTTTTGACCGTCATGGGCAGGCACTGGCAGTTTCTACGCCGATGGTGTCGATTACCGCCATGCCCGGCGAGGTGCTCGATCACGCCGATCGGCTTCCGGCGCTGGCACGGGCGCTGGGTGTGGGCACGAATAAGCTCCGGCGCTATCTTGAACGTCGTGCGACGCACGAATTTGCCTATCTGCGTCGGCAGATGCGGCCACAAGCGGCCAAGGCTGTTCTGGCGCTCAATATTCCCGGCGTTAACGGCGAGCGTGAGTACAAACGTTACTACCCTTCCGGTGGGGTCACTGCGCATGTCCTGGGATTTACCAATATTGATGATAGAGGTCAGGGTGGGCTGGAGCTGGCCTTTGATAGCTGGCTTGCTGGTAAGCCGGGTGTCAAGCGCATCATCCGAGATCGCATGGGGCATACGGTGGAAGACCTGGAGTTAGTGCGTGCGCCGCAACCGGGTAAGAATCTAACACTCAGTCTGGATCGTCGAATCCAGTTTCTAGCCTATAACGAACTGAAAAACCAGATCGAAAAAAGTCAGGCTGATTCCGGTTCGATGGTGGTTTTAGATGTGGCCACCGGCGAGATTCTGGCGATGGTCACGTTGCCTACATTCAACCCAAATAACGTTTATAACAGTACGGCTGCGCAACGACGCAATCGTGCCGTCACCGATGTAGTGGAACCAGGCTCGACGATGAAACCCTTTACCATGGCTGCGGCGTTGTCCAGTGGTCGATACACTCCGACCACGCCGCTTATCAATACCGGCAAAGGGGTGTGGTATTTCCATGGCAACCGGATACGTGATGATGTCGCCAATGGCTGGTTGACACCAACACGTGTGCTGACCAAGTCCAGCAATATCGGTGCGGCTAAGATTTCCCTGTCGCTGGATAAGAAATTTGTTTACAACGCCTATCGAGCCTTTGGTTTTGGCCGTAGTACTGGCAGTGGTTTTCCTGGGGAATCTTCAGGTTATGTGAAGATCGTACGCGACTGGCGCCCTTTTGAGCAGGCCACCATGGCTTTCGGCTACGGTCTTAATCTTACGCCGTTACAACTGGCCAGTGCTTATGCCACCTTGGCCGACCATGGGGTAATGCATTCGCCCACTTTTATCAAGGGTGTGGATAGCCCGCCCAAACAAGTGGTGGCACCGCAAGTGGCCAGTGAAATCGTAAAAATGCTGGAAACCGTTACTGAACCTGGGGGAACGGCTACCCGTGCCCAGATCGCCAACTACAGCGTGGCAGGAAAAACTGGCACGGCGCATCAAGTCATTGACGGTGGTTACGCCAAAGACAGTTATAACGCGCTGTTCGTTGGTATTGTGCCAGCTACCAGGCCACGACTGGTTGCTGTGGTGGTTATTAAAAAGCCTCGTAAGGGTGGCTATTTCGGCGGCAAGGTGGCAGCACCAGTGTTTCAAAAAGTGATGAGCGGTGCTTTGCGCCTGCTTGACGTGCCGCCAGATGACATTGGTCGCTGGTACCCGGGTGGCCCGAAGATAGATAACGGGCATCCTGTGGATAAGGCGCTTACGCACGTGGTGGTTGCGGCAACGGCTACGTCCAAAGGAGGGATCTGATGGACGCGCAGAGTCTTGGCCAGTGGCTGCAGGGCATCATTGATCCTGGTGCTAACGGTGCTGTGATTGTGCGTGGCTTGCAACTGGATTCACGCCGCGTGGGTGAGGGTGATGCTTTTTTTGCCTTGCGTGGCATACATCAGCATGGCATGTGTTTTGCCAGGGATGCGGTGCGCCGTGGGGCGAGCGTGGTACTGGCCGAGGCACCAATGCCAGATGATGAAGCCGTGCATGGCAATGATCTTGGGGTGCCGGTCGTGTGGGTTGAGCATCTGCATGCGCGGGTGGGTGAGTTGGCGGCGCGTTTTTACGGTGCCCCTTCGTCCGTTTTGTGCGTTATTGGTGTAACCGGGACCAATGGTAAAACCTCAGTTGTGCAATGGTTATCACAGGCACTGACTTTTCTCGGTTGTCGACCGGCCACGATAGGCACCCTGGGTGTAGGTTTGCATGGTCAATTGCGCGACAGTGGATACACCACTCCCGATGCCATCCAGGTACAGGCGTTGTTGGCAGGGTTTCGTGATGCCGGTGCCAGTCACGTGGTCATGGAGGTCTCCTCGCATGCGCTGGCTCAGGCGCGTGTGGCTGGGGTCGGTTTCCATCTGGCAGTGTTTACCAATCTTAGCCGTGATCATCTAGACTATCACGGTAGCATGCACGCTTACGGTGTGGCCAAGGCGAAGCTATTGGCCTGGCCAGGTCTCAAGGCGGCGATTGTCAATATTGACGATGCTTTCGGTCGGCAACTGGTGACGAAGCTGCCTGTCACCGCTCAGGTACTACGTTTGAGCAGCGCGGGGAGCACGGATGCAGATGTGCTTGCCATGGATGTTTCCATGTCGGCACTAGGGCTGGATTTCCGTTTGTGCACACCCTGTGGCAGCCAGCATGTGCGCAGCGCATTGTTAGGTGGCTTTAATGTGGATAATTTGCTGGCAGTTGCCGCTTGCCTCAGTGTATTGGGCTGGCCATTGGGGCGCGTGTGTACAGCACTGGAAGCCTTGCAACCCGTCTCTGGTCGCATGAATCGTCTGGGTGGTGAGCATGGTCTGCCACTGGTGGTGGTGGATTATGCGCACACCCCTGATGCTCTGGCGCGGTCTCTGGGCACCTTGCGCGTGCATTGCAAGGGGCAATTAATTTGTGTCTTTGGCTGTGGCGG
>JAAXIA010000100.1 GCA_012270595.1 Rhodanobacteraceae bacterium
TAACGACTCTGAATAGATCAGAGATTTCCTAAATGTACCGATTTCAGTACCAACTGGTCGCCTTTGCTTGTTCACAACGTAGCCTTCTCCAGCAGCAGTCGTGTTTTAGTTATCATTACGGATGATTGATACCTGATTTTAAGAGCACGCGGAGCGCGTCGTTTTAAGCTCCTGCCTTTATCTTGTGCGAGTGAGAAGTGGCGTTCTGGTTCCAGATCAAGTTATAAGCGTGATTGCCGCCAACTCCAGATAAAGGCCAACACTCCAGCGAGCACCAAGGTTAGCGGTGGCCATAGGCCTTGCCATGGTATCCATGTCCAAAGCAGCGCGGCGCTGATGATGAGTGCGCCGCCGAGCACGGCACCAAGGATGACAAGCATCATGCGCTGCATCGTTTGACTTTGCTGACTCTCGTGCAGTTTGTCGGTGAGTCGGCGCTCTTCGCCGTGGGCGAGGTTTTGTAAGGCAGCACGCACCAGATCGGGAAGTTGTGGTGCCAGGTGAAGCCATTCGGGAAGGCGCCGGCCTAGCTCACCAAACGTTCGCCGCAGACTGTAGCGCTGGCGAAGGATGCGCTTGAGCACCGGATGGGCCACGGCCCAAATGTCGATGTCCGGGTCGAGCAAGCGCCCCAACCCTTCGATGTTGAGCAAGGTTTTCTGCAGCAAGATTAATTGTGGTTGAAGGGTAAGTTCGAATTGGCGTGCGGTCTGGAACATGCTCACCACCAGTTCGGCAATGGAAATACTTGCCAGCGGACGAGTAAAATAAGGCTCACAGACGGTGCGCACCGCCGCTTCCAGTTCATCCATGCGCACGCTCGCAGGAATCCACCCGGCATCGACATGCAGCTTGGCGATGCGTACATAATCGCGCTCAAAAAGAGCGATAAAGTTTTGTGCCAGCCAGTATTGGTCGCTTTCCGGGAGCGAACCCATCATCCCGAAATCCAGGGCGATAAATCGTGGTTCACTGCTACGGCGCAAATCAACCCAGATATTGCCCGGGTGCGTGTCGGCATGAAAAAAGTTGTCTCGAAATACCTGCTCGTAAAAGATGCGCACACCCTTGACGGCCAGTGCCTTGCGATCAATGCCCGCAGCGTCAATGGCGGTTATATCATCCGAAGACACACCGTGCATGCGTTCCAGTGTGAGGATGCGTGTGCGAGTCAGGTTCCAATATACCTCGGGTACATAGAGGTCGTTGCCGCACGAGAAGTTTCGCCGTAGAAGGCTGGCATTGGCTGCCTCACGTGCCAGATCCAGTTCGTTTTCCAGCGTTTTCCTCACCTCCGCGACGATGTCGAGCGGACGGATTTTTTCCGCCCCGGGGTGCCAGCGCTGAATCAATTTACCCAGTGAGCGTAGCAACTTGATGTCACTTGCAATGCGCAGATCAATGCCAGGGCGCAGTACCTTGACCACTACTTCGCGGCCATCGTGCAATGTCGCGGCATGTACCTGGGCGATAGAGGCGGAAGCCAACGGTGTTTCGTCGAAGCGGGCATAGTGCTGGTCGAGTGTGGTCTTAAGTTCAGCTTCCACGATGTGCTTGGCCACCGTTCCTGAAAAGGGTGCCACCTGGTCTTGCAGCAAGCTTAGTTCGTCGGCGATGTTATTGGGGATCAAGTCGCGACGAGTAGACAACACCTGGCCGGTTTTGATAAAAATCGGTCCCAGCTCAGTCAGCGCCAGGCGCAGCCGGGCACCGGGTGACAATTGGCGCACATCCACGACAGGGCGGCCAAGTAGTGGACGCAGAAGTTTAAGTGGACGGAACAGATGGAGTGCTGTTATCAGCTCGTCCAACCGGTAGCGCAGCAGTACAATGGCCACCTCAAGCAGGCGGGGAAGGCTGGAAACAGATCTCATGCGGTGCTTCCTTCCCCTTGTTTAAGGAGTCGCGTCAAGCGTGCTTCCAGACGTTCACTGCGTTCGCGCAAATGGTCCACGTCATCAAGAAAATCCTCCATTTCAGCGGGCGCAACGGTTAACCTCTTTTCATCGCGTAGCCATGCCGCGCCATCCTCAAATGCATGTTGGGCCGTGTCTTTGATGTGTCCCAGTGCCAGCTTTAGCATGCTGGCCAGTGGCGGCCCCAGCAGCTCACCGAATGTCTTCGTGAGGGCCTCCTCAATGTCTGGTGCGAAACCTTCACCCAGTTTTTGCAGGCGTCGCGCCAGGTCGGCATCACCGCTGATGTCTACCTGTCCTGGCGATAAGCTGTCGTTGTCACGGGGGCAGGCCATGGCCAGCATGCTGCCTGGGCTTGTACTGACCTGCAGGACGCGCCCTTGTGCCGGATCATGACTATCGGTAGATTCAACCCGCAGGTGTCCGCCATCGACGCGAATGCCAAGTTTGAGTTCGGGGCCACGCAGGTGAAGTAACACCCGACGGCCATCCAGTTCCGCAAGTGCGTGCCGGGTGTCAGGATCAAGTGATAGCGCATGGTTCAACGCTTTTTCCAGCCAGCACCCGGCGAGTTTACGCAGTGGTCTGGGTGGCCAGCTGGGAGGGTTGGATGTACTCATGCGGCCATTGTATTCGATCGTATGTGCATCCTTCGGTGGTGTACGCAAAGGCAAGCGTGGTCGAGGCGGTGTATCACACTACCATCGTTTAATGTCAACAAAGTGCTACATGCATACCGCCGGGAATAGCACACTGGAAAGGGTGTGTTATTCCCTTACATCCTCATCCATCCAGTCCATGGATTTGGTAATGGCCTTGCGCCATAGGCGAAGCTGACGCTCGCGTTCTGTCCGGTTTATTTTGGGATCGAAACGACGATCTTCCTGCCAGTTGGCGGAAAGGTCGTCGAGATCGTCCCAAAAACCAACCGCCAGACCGGCGGCATAGGCGGCGCCGAGTGCTGTTGTCTCGGTGACTATGGGGCGTACGACTGGAACACCGAGGACATCAGCCTGGAACTGCATCAACATGTCATTGACGACCATCCCGCCATCAACCTTGAGTGCACTGAGATTTTCACCAACATCGGCAGCCACGGCATCGAGCACATCACGGGTCTGGAAGGCAACAGCTTCAAGTGCAGCGCGGGCCAAATGACATTTATTTGTATAGCGGGTTAGCCCCACAATGGCACCGCGAGCGTCTGGACGCCAGTATGGTGCAAATAGGCCGGAGAAAGCCGGTACGATATAAGTCCCGCCATTATCATTGACCTTGGCTGCTAACTGCTCAACTTCAGGAGCGCTGGAGATAATGCCTAGTTGGTCGCGTAACCACTGGATGAGTGAGCCGGTGACCGCAATGGAGCCTTCAAGCGCATAGTGTGTGGGCGCGTTGCCGAGTTTGTAGCCAACGGTGGTGAGCAGGCCATTATTGGAATGTATGATTTCCTCCCCTGTGTTGAAGATCAGAAAGCAACCGGTACCGTAGGTATTCTTGCTTTCTCCCTTGTGGAAGGCAGCCTGACCAAAAGTCGCGGCCTGCTGGTCGCCGAGAATGCCGGCAATGGGGGTTTCGCGCAGCAAGGATGAACTTCTGGCGGTGCCATAGATCTCCGATGATGAACGAATCTCGGGCATCATCGAGCGTGGCACATTAAATGCGTCCAAGATATCGTCACGCCACTTGAGCGTTTCCAGATCCATGAACATAGTGCGTGACGCATTGGTGACGTCGGTAACATGCACGCCGCCTTCAGTGCCACCTGTCAGGTTCCATAGCAGCCAGCAATCGGTGGTGCCGAAGAGCAGGTCACCCGCTTCGGCTTTCTGGCGTGCACCCTCGACATGTTCCAGAATCCAGGCGATTTTGGTGCCGGAAAAATAGGTCGCAAGCGGCAGACCAACCGCACCTTTGAAGCGCTCAATACCACCGCTGCTGGCCAGATGATCAACGATATCCTGGGTGCGGGTGTCTTGCCAGACAATGGCGTTATAGACCGGGGTGCCGCTGTGTTTATCCCATACCACAGTCGTTTCGCGTTGGTTGGTGATACCGGCAGCGGCGATGTCATGGCGGGTGAGTCCCGCACGGGCAAGAGCAATACCGACAACCTCTTGTACATTTTGCCAGATTTCCATCGGGTTGTGCTCTACCCAGCCGGGCTTGGACAGGATTTGTTGATGCTCCTTCTGGCCGCTGGAAATGATATTGCCCTTTTTATCGAAAATGATGGCGCGGCTTGATGTGGTGCCCTGGTCGATAGCAATGATGTATCTGCTCATAAGTTTGGTTTCTTTCTCGTAGATTGCGGTGCTAAAAAGCGGGTTTCCTTAAAATCAGTCACAGTTAATGCAACCGATAAGATGGAGCGCCATAGGTGCAGCCAGTGCGGCCAGTGCACCACCGATGAGAGGCCCGAGAATCGGAACCCAAGCGTAAGCCCAGTCGCTGGAACCTTTGCCCTTGATTGGCAAGAGGGCATGGGCGATGCGTGGGCCGAGGTCACGGGTTGGATTGATGGCATAACCGGTTGGACCGCCCAGAGAAATGCCGATGCCGACCACCAGCAGGGCTACCGGCAGCGCACCAAGAGGGCCGAGATGGCCCGGGGTGCCAATTTTGATATCACCGAAATCGGCGAATGCAAAGATGACAAATACCAGCACGAAGGTGCCAATGATCTCGGTAACCAGGTTCCATCCATAGTGACGGATAGCCGGTATCGTCGAGAAGACGCCGAGTTTTTTAACGGCCTCGGGCTCTTCGTCGAAATGGTTCTTGTAGGCCAGGTACACGAGCGTCGCGCCGACGATGCTGCCCAGAAGCTCAGCACTGGAAGCGACGAAAAACATGGTGAAGGTAATCCTGCCAGCCAGCAGCAGGCCGATACCCACGGCAGGATTGAGAATTGAACCAGAATACGCCGAGGTCAGTACGCCAGCGAATACAGCCAGTCCCCATCCCCAGGTGACCATCAGCATGCCGCCACCAAAACCCTTGTTTTTGGCGAGTGCGATGTTTGCGACCGAGCCGCAGCCCAGCAGGGCCAGCATTCCGGCACCGACAAACTCGGAGAGGAAATAGAGCATGAGATTGATATGTGTCAAGGCATTGATCTCCTGATGACAACAGATGTGAATAGTGGAGTTGGTCAGATCAGACCATGCCAGCGTGGGCTTGCCAAATCCTGTCCATAATACATGTCTATTTTTGACGGTATAGCAAACTCAAGGTGTGCCTGGGAAGAAATTAATACTTCACGCGGCTTGCTGGCAACAAGTGGTACAACGTTAGCGGGTGTTTGCTTCTGGCCCATTTTACTGTTATAATGATCAGCTGTTATGGTATTTCATAGGTTTGTCCTAGGTTAATTGCTGCGAATAATAAAGATAGATCTCGAAGCCTCAAAACTGTTCTATAAATTTATTCATAATCCATTAACTCATACCCACAACATTTGTTGGTCAGCTTATTAGCGGTCAATAACTCTATAACAAACTGCCAAGGATAACCATGGCGTATATCGGCGGTCCTGTGCCTGATGTGGCCGCCGACTAGTTCTTTCGTTTTGTCAGTATTTTCCCTTCTCGGTGCGGTTGGAGCCGCGCCGAGAAGGGCTGTTACCCGAAAAATAGCGGAAAAGGAAGCACACGCATGAACACAGAAGCAGCAAAAAACTACAATCCAAAACTCATGAAGCAGGGCATTTTTGACGACTTGACCCGGCCGCTAACCGTGGCGTCACGGTTAGCCTGCTACAAGGCGTTACGCATGCAGGGCTGGCGGCAGACAGAAGCCATGGTATGGATGGGCGCGAAAACCTGCCGGAACGCAGCTTATGAGGTAAATTTGTGGAAGCAGGAAGTCATGGACATGGGTCAGTTGCCCGTTTATTTCGATGAGGTGCAGGAGTGGGTGCGGCATTTTAATCACGGCATCCCGGAAACACAGCCGTTCGATGATATGCGGGACATGATGCTTGTCAAGCCGGATGACTGGAGCAAGTGGAACAAGCTTGCCTGGATTTTCAACGGCATGGTGCTTGATTATGGGTTACCGGAATTAATGGCCTATGTCGATAATAACGTAAGCTATCGCGCGGGATATTATTATACAAGGCAATGGGTTATTGGACACGGCTACTGGCTTTATGCGTTAAGCCGGTTTCTTGAGATGCTTTCATTGAGCATACGTCTTGGATCAGGCTTTAACGACAACCGTTTACTTGCCGGTGCGTGTGCTGTATCATAGTCCATAAAACCTCGCGCGAGGTATGGTTATGACTATTGTTATAATGTGTATCGCGGCGGTTGTT
>JAAXIA010000080.1 GCA_012270595.1 Rhodanobacteraceae bacterium
CTGGCAATTCCAATGCCAGCGCCTTGGCATCACCGCGCAGGTGCCCACGCAGATGGTCCAGCGCGGGAAATGTGCCTTTGGCATCAATGCCAAAGTGACTAAACTCTGCCTGGAGCACATGCAAACCACGACGCTGGTTCCAGCGTAAGAAGGCCCATTGCAACAGACCATGCGGACGCCCCTTTCCCCACCATGCTGCCAGCAGGGGCGGCAGTTTCGGTGCAAATGCCAGCCAGGGAAGCAGTGGAGCCAGGGACAGATGATCGACCGCCAGGGTTAAACTGGACTGCGCTGTCCCTGGATGATTCCACCTAAGCACCATGGCGCCAGTGTGGGCATCGACCCAGCGCAGCAGGTAAGTGCCAGCAACATGGCGTATATCGGCCGTGGCATGAACCGAGGCAACCTTGGCCTGTCTGCCTTGTGGGCCCTTTACCGCCACCTTGTCAAGGTCAATACGCGCCAGACTATGCACCAGCTTACCCTGCCGCCAGTCCAGCCAGGCGGATACGTCACCGTAATCACCTGCGACTGCATAGCCCTTTACGCTAATATGGTCGAGTAGCGTGTGCAACCGGGCACCGCGTACCGACAACCAAAGCTGGCCACTACTACCATCATCACGGAAACGACCTGCACCACGCAGCACACCAGTTGCATCCTTGCGTTGCACAAGTGCACCGACGCGGATGCTATGACCCTTTTTGTCAAGGCGCAGTGCGTCAACCATCAGGGTGTAATGCCGCCCGCTATCAGTGATGTCAACCTGTACGTTATCCAGCCATAAACCCAGCCCAAGCTGCCCAAAGTAATCGCCTTGCCGTGACGCGTTACCGAGCACACCAATACCCTTGACGTGCCAGCCTCCATCGGCCTCGTGAGCAATGTCCATACGCAGACCACTGACACGCAAATTGAAAAAGTGTCGCGATGGCAACAACCAGGCGCCAAAATCAAGCTTCAGCAGCACCCGTGGAATGTGCAGCGGACTCCCGCCCTTTCCCGTCACCACGCCCATAGTGACATCGTGCATCACCAACAAGGGACCTGACGCCTGCCAGTGACCTTCCAGCGCCACAAAGCTTAACGGGCGATGCAGACGTGCGCTGAGCTGCGTCGCCACCCAGCGCGGGTAATGCACCAGTAACGGTAAAAAAAGCTGCACCGAGGCCACCGCTACCGCCAACGCAATGACCAATACACCCACACTCCAACCCAGCGCGCGCGCGCACCTGTGCAGGTAACGTGAAGCGCATGCTTTCACTGCTGACCATCCACGCCAGTTTCAAAGCAAAGCGACATCAAACTGATCCCGTGCATAATATTCTGCGGCCTTAAAGCATATGGTTTTGGATAAAGACGCTTCCAGTTCAGCAACCTCTGTGGATTTATCGTCCAGTATCCGGCTGATCACGTCAGTACTTGCCATGACCAACAGCTTTCCCTCCCTGGACTTGTGTACCGCACGGACAATTTCGCGAAAGATCTCATGACTTACTGTTTCTGTGGTTTTCACCGTGCCATGGCCAGAGCAGGCAGGGCATGGTTCACACAACTGTCTTCCCAGGCTTTCGGTCGTGCGCTTGCGGGTCATCTCCATCAGCCCCAGCTCGGAGATCGGGTATACCGTCGTTTTAACATGATCACGGGCCAATTCCTGCTCCAGGGCACGCTGCACCTGATAACGGTGTTCCTGTTCGGCCATGTCAATGAAATCAATGATGATAATACCGCCCAGATTACGCAAGCGTAATTGTCGTGCTGCCATCCTGGCCGCCTCCAGGTTGATGCGATAAGCGGTTTCTTCCGAATCATGCGAACCCAAATAGCGACCACTATTGATATCAATTGTGGTCATTGCTTCGGTTTGTTCGATAACGAGCGTCCCGCCTGACTTCAGGAAAACTTTTTTTTTCAAGGCGCGCTGCATTTCATCTTCGGCACCATACAGGTCGAAAATCGGCAAACCGCCGCTGTAATAATGCACGCGATCGTCCAGATCTGGCATAAACTCACGCACAAACTCAAGCATTTTCCCGAATGCCTCACGCGAGTCTACCCGCACCCTGTCAATCTCCTAATCAAACAAATCCCTCAGGCTACGCAGTGGCAAGGACAATTCCTCGTAGACACAATCGCCCACTCGCGCCTTGATAATATTAGCCTGTACCACGCGCCAAAGCTTACTGAGGTAACACACATCAAAGGCCAGCGACGCCGTGCTTTGCCCCTCGGCGTTGGTACGCACCACGTAGCCATGACGGGATCTGGCAGCCACGCTTTCATCGAGCAGTCGGCCCATAACCCGCTTTAGTCGATCACGCTCCGAATCACTCACAATACGCGCTGAAACACCACTCATGTTCGCGTATGGAAGTAACACCAGATAACGTGATGGGATGGATAGCTGCGTGGTCAGTCGTGCGCCTTTACTGCCGATAGGATCTTTGACAACCTGCACCACAATTTCCTGGCCCTCATGAGTCAGCTCGCTAACCGGCAGCACAAGCTGGTTGCTACACTGACTGTCTTGCTCACGGGTGATCAGCTTCGCGTCTGTACCCGAAACGGGATGGGCCATATCCGAGGCATGCAGAAAAGCGGCCTGTTCAAGACCAACATCCACGAAAACAGCCTGTATGCCCGATAGCACACGCTGCACACGCCCCTTGTATATATTTCCCACAGTGCTGCAACGAGATGAACGTTCCACATACACTGCCTGCAACATGCTGTTCTCGATAACCCCCACGCGAGTCTCACGTGAGGCCACATTGATTAGAATCTCTTCGCTCACCGCACGCTCCAGCCCAGTCACTCATCTTTATGAAAACACAGCAAAGATGCTCATAAAAAGACGTATCAATGCACTTGTCAGCGCGCCATGGCAGCTTTATGGTCGCGCTGTTTTACCACCTGTCGGCGAAACCAAGCATAGCAAGGGAGGGCCGTCAGCAAAGCTATGACCAGCTTCCCGACTGTCTTCCAGAAATGCCAGGCAGCCGCCCTGGCACACAAAAAATGCACATGCTGTATTCAGCAATAATCATCCTCGGTTTTGATGATGTGTTCACCAGCGTGCAACATGATGAGATCCCCCTCCAGGACATGAGGTGGTTCACTGCCCGATAAAGACTGATCGCCATCATCTTTTTACTTTCGGTGGGAACCCAAGATTTTCCACATGACAAACAACCGCCACAAGGGTCGTATTCATGGGCTTTTCCTCTCTTTTTATTCGTCGACCAATTGCTACCTCACTACTCATGGCAGCCTTTCTGATTCTGGGTGTACTGGGTTACCGCCAATTGCCCGTATCTGCTTTGCCACAGATCGAAGAACCCACCCTGGTAGTGACCACACAATACCCTGGAGCCAATGCAACCACCATGGCGAACCTGGTCACCACACCACTAGAACGCAGCCTTGGTCAAATTTCCGGCCTTACCATGATGAGCTCGGATTCCTCCGCGGGAATGTCCACCATCATCCTGCAATTCAACTTAAACCGCGACATCAATGTCGCTGCGCAAGATGTGCAGTCGGCCATCAACCAGGCCAAAGGCCTACTGCCTGGCAACCTGCCTTACCCACCGGTATACAACCGGGTCAATCCGGCTGACGCGCCCATCCTCACGCTTTCGTTACAGTCAAGCAGCCATTCGCTACGCGCCATCAATAATCTGGCCGACTCGGTCATTGCCCAGAAGCTATCACAGGTGTCGGGGGTGGGTCTGGTCTCGATTGCTGGCAATGTACGCCCGGCAGTGCGCGTGCAGGTAAACCCATCACAACTAGTCAACCTGGGTCTAACCATGGAAGACGTGCGTGGCGCACTCACTCAGGCCAATGTGAACGCACCCAAAGGCAGGCTCAATGGCAAAACCCAAAGCTATTCCATTGGCACCAACGACCAACTCACCGATGCAAAACAGTACCGAAACACCATCATTAGCTACCGGCACGGCGCAGCAGTGCGCCTGGCGGACGTAGCCAGGGTAGTAAACGGCGTAGAAAATGATCAACTTGCAGCGTGGGCAAACAACAAGCCCGCCATACTGCTGAACATCCGTCGCCAGCCCAATGCCAACATTGTCAAAACCGTGCAGAAAATACGCAGACTGCTACCGCAGCTACGTGCCATCTTGCCGACGGATATCTCCCTAAACGTCTTTGCCGACCGCACCATTACTATCCGGGCATCAGTCCACGAAGTACAGCTCACCTTGCTGCTAACCATCTTTCTGGTGATGGCAGTGATCTTTGTCTTTCTGCGGCGGCTGTGGGCCACGGTGATCCCTTCGGTAGCCGTGCCATTATCGTTGCTCGGCACCTTCGGCGTGATGTCACTGGCAGGTATGTCACTAGATAACCTGTCGCTAATGGCACTGACGGTGTCCACCGGTTTCGTGGTGGACGACGCAATTGTGATGATCGAAAACATCGTGCGCTACCTGGAACAGGGGAAAACCGGCAAGGAAGCAGCTGAAACGGGGGCGCGCGAAATCGGTTTTACCGTGTTATCGCTAACCCTGTCGCTGATCGCTGTCTTTCTTCCCCTGCTATTGATGCCAGGTGTCACCGGTCGGCTTTTTCACGAGTTTGCCTGGGTGCTTAGCATTGCGGTCGCCATATCCATGCTGGTGTCACTAACCCTTACACCAATGATGTGTGCTTATCTTCTCAAACCTCATGCACTTCCCGGAAGTGGACTCATAGACGGCAGCCCCACCACCAGCAGCAGCAAAACTCTCTGGTCACGCACACTTAAGCTTTACGAACGTTCACTGGACTGGGTACTAAACCACCGCCAGCTCACCCTGCTGGTAACCGCTATCGCCCTGGTAGCCAGCGTGTTTCTTTTCATCATGAGTCCCAAAAATCTTCTACCCAGACAGGACACCGGTATCATCACCGGCGTGGTTAAAGCCAACGATAACATTGCCTTTGCACACATGAAAAAATGCACACAAGCAGTGGTTGCCGCACTTGAGCGCAATCCTGCGGTGGCTGGGGTAGCGGCCTTCATCGGCGCCGGCACCGTCAATCCTACCCTTAATCAGGGTCAACTCGACATTGTGCTAAAAGATCGCCGTGAGCGCGGCAGTCTCGATGAAGTGATCGCCAGTTTACAAAAAGATGCTGCCAATATCCCCGGTGTGGTACTACATCTCAAGCCTGTACAGGATGTAACCCTGGATACCCGTGTCACCGCCACCGAATATCAATACGCGCTCTCCAGCGTACAGCGCGATGTGCTGGATAACTATGCCGCAAAAATGACCCGTGCTTTGCGGCAGCAACCAGAACTCGCCGATATCAGCAACAATCTGGTCAACCGGGGAAATGCCCTGAAACTACACATCGACCGTGAAAAGGCCAGTCGCCTGGGTGCGTCGATGCAAACCATCGACGACACCCTGTACGATGCCTTCGGTCAGCGTCAGATCTCTACCATTTTCACCCAGCTGAACCAATACCGCGTGATCCTGGAGGTGGCGCCACAATTCCGCAACCGCACTGACCTGCTCGACAAACTCGCAGTGCGAGGCAATGGCCATAGCGTTCTCACCGGCTCCAGTTTCAAAAGCTTCGGTCAACCCACATCAAGCAATTCAGCAACAACAATGGGTATCAGTCATCATGCTAACAGCAGGCCCTATCGCGGTAGTGGTGACATCATCCCGCTCTCTTCGCTGGCGACGACCAGCGTCACCCGTGTGCCACTGGTCATCAGTCACCAGAACCAGCTGCCTGCAGTGACGATCTCATTCAACCTCGCGCCTGGTTATTCGTTATCGCAGGGGGTCGCTGCCATCAAGAGGGTGAAAGCACAATTACATCTACCTGCACAGATACATGGCCAGTTCATCGGCAAGGCGGCGAAATTCTCATCCTCACTCAACAATGAAGTGTTACTGCTCCTAGCCTCAATTATTATCGTCTACATCGTACTAGGGGTGCTCTACGAGAGCTACATTCATCCTCTGACCATTATCTCCAGCTTGCCACCAGCCGGGGTAGGCGCACTGCTGGCACTGATGCTTTGTGGCATGAGTCTGTCAGTGGACGGCATCGTGGGCATCGTACTACTGATAGGTATTGTCAAGAAAAACGCGATCATGATGATTGACTTCGCCATCGAGGCAAAACGCAAAGGATCAGACGCACACGCTGCCATCCACCGCGCCTGCCTTCTGCGCCTGCGTCCCATCATGATGACCACAGCGGCAGCTATATTGGGGGCGCTACCACTGGCACTAGGAAACGGCATCGGCGCAGAACTACGGCGCCCCCTCGGCGTATCCATTGTAGGAGGGCTGCTTTTGTCACAACTCATCACGCTCTACACCACACCGGTGATCTACCTTTATATGGAGCGCTTCTCTGACTGGTTGCGACAAAACAGTACCCAACGCGAACAAATACGCATGCAGCGACACCGTGGATAAAGTGTCTGTAATCACCGCTTGATGCCGTGCTTATGACTGTACTACGAGGAGGTTTTACCTCATCGTTTGCCCTGATATTCATATTTTATTCAGTGAAGCGCATTACATTATTATTATATAATATCATTATATTTGAACCTTTTGGGAGTTTGGTCATGTTAGTGACGCCATCCGCGTTTGTGCAAAAAAATCACGGCAAATGGCTACGTTTTGTTGCCATACTTTTCACTTTTACCGCGATGCCTATGGGACTTGCCTGGGCCTTCCAGGTAAAGCTGGAAAATCGCAGTGGAAAAGATCTCGGAATATCGTGTAAAACCGTTGGAAATCAAGATTCGCCTATCCTTGCCTGGCTGGACAAGTGGGATCAACAACAGGATAAAAGATATGTCATCTGCGATCAAACTGATAGTTTAATTTGGCACTATCAAAGCAATTACAATCTACATGTCAAAAATTTTGATACCGATGGTGATTTTGCCGAATGGGTCACCTTCAAATTCCTGAACCCCGACCGTTCATTATACTGTGTGATGCGCCTGGATTACATAAGGGGCTTGGGGTCTGACTGGTTTGAGACTGCAAATATACAGGGTAAAAGATGCATAAAGGACTATTTGAATGGCCATAGTTTCGATACGCATCATGGCACTGCAACGGTACACATTTACTAAACCGACTGTCAAAAACATTCAGGTTAATCACTCGGTCTCATCAGAAGCAAGCCGACTGGTCTTTGACGACCCGTCAACATGATGAGAGAGAATGAAAAAGCCCGGACAAGCCGGGCTTTTTCTCTGGTGATTCAATGATATGACAATAAAAAATGTAATGAAGCAAGCAATTAAAGCTGTCAGTCCACCCAACAAACCGGTAAGCTAATGGTGAAACCGGCTTCGATGGAGCAGGAATGCAGCTTTATTTATTCCTAAATCCAGCCAGAAATGTGTAACCCTGAAGGAGCGCTTGCCGACATGATTTCATCCATCATGCACAACACAACATCCTGATGCCCCTTAAGATCTTCGTCTTCATAAGGCCCTAAGCAACACAATATGCCATGAAATCAGGACATGTGCCAAAGGTTTTTACCTGGCCCCTGCCTGATATTCAGTGAACACACAGACCAAAGACCGCGATCAAAAGGTTTGCCACTGCCCTCAATATCCTGTAATGCGCAGTAAACTGTGTGCTCTTTATCCTGCACCTGATCCCCCTTGTGATAAAAGGCCAATGGATCATAATAATCCGGAACAGAGATCATGACATTACTGGAAGTAATATAATAGAGACAGGGTTTATAGTAAGCAGGATCATCATAAGTCAACGATCTGCACTTGGGAAGAAGCATAGCCCAGACAACCTTCACCTGGTATGATTTTCCGGGAACTAGAATCCATTGGACATGATTAAACGGGAGCAAACCCTGGTGAGGGATGAATTTGCCATCACTAAGCACAACTTTTCCATTAACGTAAAAGTCCACTCCAACAGACACCGGATAATGCATGTTAGAAGTCCAGAAGTTTTCCCAGTAAAACTCTATTTTCCCCGCTTTGTGATGTGGTGTAAGGTGCACACATAACTCAGCATCAAGACAAGGTAAAGGCCCGGCAACAGAACCCGGACCAGATGCGCCACCTGCATATGCCATAGTTACGAAGCAAAGCAACCCATAAGCCGACAGTAAAAAACACCTTGCATGACGCATTAACCAAGGCATAATTTCCATAAAAAAATCCTCCTGTGTGTAAAGCAATAAAATAATATTTTATTAGAAAAACCAACCGCAATTCATGCTATCACAAAGGCTACTAAATAATCCAAAACCAAAATGACAGCCCTCGTCGATCACCAACGGGTTTGGTATCTTTTCCGTGAAATAGGGCCATCAGAAATCACCCTGGCAATTGAGCTGAATAAGCCTGCTATACCACATACCAACGGAAACGCTGGAAACTGGATAGAGCATCGCATGCCTCCTCTAAGGAATCTCTGATCTATTCAGAG
>JAAXIA010000153.1 GCA_012270595.1 Rhodanobacteraceae bacterium
TGATCGACCCGAAAATGCTGGAACTTTCGGTTTATGAGGGCATTTCGCATTTGCTGGCGCCGGTAGTAACGGATATGAAGGAAGCCGCTAATGCGCTGCGCTGGTGTGTGGCCGAGATGGAGCGGCGTTACAAGTTGATGGCGGCAGTAGGCGTGCGTAACTTGAGCGGCTTCAACAAAAAGGTCAAGGAGGCCAGGAATAGTTCGTCTCCTTTGTTGGATCCCCTGTTTTGCCCAAACACAGAAGTATCGGATCAGGTTGCCGAGCCGTTGGAGCCATTGCCTAATATCGTGGTGATTATCGACGAGCTGGCCGACATGATGATGGTTGTCGGGAAAAAAGTGGAGGAGCTGATTGCCCGTCTGGCGCAGAAAGCGCGCGCGGCCGGTATCCACCTCATTCTGGCAACCCAGCGTCCATCGGTAGATGTCATCACAGGTCTGATAAAGGCTAATATTCCCTCCCGTATTGCGTTTCAGGTATCTTCCAAAATTGATTCACGTACGATTCTGGATCAATCTGGCGCCGAGGCGTTGCTTGGTCATGGTGATATGCTCTACCTTCCCCCGGGGACAGCTACTCCCGAGCGTGTCCACGGGGCTTTCGTTGACGACCACGAAGTGCATGGCGTGGTGAACTGGCTCAAGGCACAAGCGCAGCCGCAGTACGTCGAGGGAGTGCTGGAAGAAGTACAACTGACTGCTGACGGCAAGCATATCAATGCATCGGGACTGCCGCTGGATGCCGAGGAATGCGTTGATACTGATGCGGCCCTGTACGACCGTGCAGTGGTCATGGTGACCCAGACGCGGCGCGCTTCTATCTCTGGGGTGCAGCGCCACCTGCGTATTGGCTATAACCGTGCGGCACGACTGATTGAGCAGATGGAGGCCGATGGTGTGGTAAGCGCACCGCAGCATAACGGCAGCCGCAGCGTGCTGGCACCAGCGCCGCCCAAGCACTAGTATGGCCAACCGTTACCATTACCGTTAGGTTACACTTGAAGATATGAAAAATACGAACACGTCTGTGCTGCGATACGTCTATGTTTCAGGTTTTGTTTTGCTGGGGCTGTTGAGCTTGCCGTTGCAGGCAGGTGCTTCGGCACGCGCGCGTCTGGATGCCTTTGCCCAGAACTTGCACGCGCTTAGTGGCCATTTTACGCAAACCTTTATCCGTGCAGATGGCAAGTCCAGAAAAAAAAGTACAGGTACCCTGGCACTTAAGGCGCCGCGCGAATTTCGCTGGGATACCCTGTCCCCATACAAGCAAACGATTGTGGCCGATGGTCATCGCGTGTGGATGTACGATCCGGCACTGGATCAGGTGACCGTGCGTAAACAGAGTATGGAAGAGGCGCATAGCCCGCTGACTGTGCTTACTGATCTGGCGCAACTAGATAAGCGTTTCAGGCTCACCGAACAGGGAAAGCATGATGGTCTGTTGTGGCTGCGACTTACCGCACGCAGCGCCAATCCGCAAATCAGTCGTGTGGAGCTGGGTTTCGATGCCAAGGGGCTGGCGCGCATGGTGCTGCATGACCAACTAGGTTCGACGACGCGCATTCGTTTTTCACGCTGGAAGCGTAATCCACATATGACGCCGGGAAGCTTCCATTTTACGCCGCCCAAGGATAGTGATGTGATCGGCGATACGCCAGTGCTTCTAACACGACCATTGCAGGACTGATATCAAAAACCCAAGTCACCCGGTGAAGGCGCAAAGGCTTGACTTGTCGACCCATCGTGCAGCCAAGGGGTATGATCGCGGCGATGCCACATAAAACCTCCTTTTCATCGGAGCTTTTCGCTACGCCTGAAGCATCGCGAAGCCAGCCGCTAGCTGCGCGCATGCGCCCGGCCAGCCTTGACGAGATGGTGGGACAAGACCGACTTCTGGGCGAGGGTCGGCCATTGCGACGAGCGCTTGAAGCCGGTCATGTGCATTCAATGCTGCTGTGGGGGCCGCCTGGTTGTGGGAAAACGACACTGGCCCTGTTGATAGCCCGTTACGTGGATGCTGATTTTTGCGCTATCTCGGCGGTGTTATCCGGATTGTCTGATGTTCGCAAGGCGCTGTCTGAAGCTGAAACCAGGTCTATCCGTGGTCGTCGCACCGTGCTCTTCGTTGATGAGGTGCACCGGTTCAACAAGGCCCAACAGGATGCCTTTTTGCCGCACATCGAGCGCGGCGTCATTGTGTTCGTGGGTGCCACCACTGAGAACCCCTCGTTCGAGCTGAACACGGCATTGCTCTCGCGTTGTTGCGTCCACCTGCTGGAGGCTGTATCGGTTGCTGATATCGTGCTGATGTTACGCCGGGCATTAAGCGATAAAGAGCGTGGTTTGGGTGATCGCGGGCTACAAATCGCCGACGACGCGCTGCAATCCATAGCCCATGCGGCCGATGGGGATGTGCGTCGGGCATTGAGCCTGATCGATATTGCCGCTGAAATGGCTGTAAACAGATGTATAGACGCGCCTGTTCTGGCCCAGGTGCTGGCTGATCGCAGCCGTCGTTTTGACAAAAAGGGGGAGCAGTTCTACGACCAGATTTCGGCATTGCATAAATCTGTGCGCTCCTCCGACCCTGACGCGGCGGTATACTGGCTTGCACGCATGATGGATGGTGGTTGCGACGGCGCTTATCTGTGCCGACGCATGACGCGCATGGCGGTTGAAGATGTGGGGTTGGCCGAACCACGTGCCTGGCGTATGGCGCTGGATGCCTGGGATACCTATGAACACCTTGGTAGTCCGGAAGGCGAGCTTGCGCTGGCTCAACTTGCCATCTGGCTAGCGGTAGCGCCTAAAAGCAATGCTGTCTACACGGCATGGAATCAGGCGTGCGACGCTGTGCGGAACATGGGTAGTCTGGAAGTACCCATACACCTGCGCAATGCACCGACCCGTCTGTTGAAGGAACTGGGCTACGGTAAGGATTATCAATACGATCATGACTGTAAAGAAGGTATTGCGCTTGATCAGCAATGTCTTCCGGGTCCATTGGAAGACCGGGTGTTTTACGCGCCGGTGGAGCGTGGGATGGAACTTAAGCTCCGCGAGAAACTTAATGTGTTGCGCGCGAGAAGGCGGCAGGCCAGAGGTAAGTCGTAGCATGGTGATCCAGATTCACTATTGAATGATGTGCCCCAGCTGCTAGGGAATCTCTGATCTATTCAGA
>JAAXIA010000078.1 GCA_012270595.1 Rhodanobacteraceae bacterium
TCATCGAAGTCGGCAGGAATGGCTGGCTTGGGCGAGCTTGCTCAGAACATCCATTGATCAGGGATTCCTTAGCTACTTCAGCCCCTAAAGCTAAATATCAGTGATGTGAAGCGCGAAAAAAGTATTTGGATACGTGCGGGGAGGTGGCGTAGGTATGTCTGCGTAATAGTGTCATCTCAGGCCATAGTGTTTCAGCAGTGCCGTTGGCCTGGGAGCACGACCACGGAAAGCAATAAAGCTTGAAAGCGTGGGGCGACTGGCTCCGACAGCTAGTAACTCGCGGCGAAAACGTGCACCACAGCGCACATCCATGATGCTTCCACGCTCCCTGGCAGCTTGTTCAAAAGCGCTGAATGCGTCTGCGCTGAGCAGTTCGGACCACAGGTAGCTGTAGTAACCGGCGGCGTAACCACCAGCGAAGATATGACTGAAACTGTGTGGCAGGCGTTGCCAGGCTGGCGGATGCAGTACACCTGCTTTTTTGCGTACATCTTCCAGCACACTCAGTGCCTGCGCACCCCGTTTCGGGTCGTAACCAAGGTGCAGCGTGAAGTCGAACAAAGCCAGTTCCAGCTGGCGAAGCAGGGACAGGCCGGCATGGAAGTGCCGTGCGGAGAGCATGCGCTGAAAAAGCACTTCGGGCAATCTCTCTCCGCTTTGCCAGTGGTGTGCGAACAGGTCAAGTGCCTCGTGGTTCCAACCGAAATTCTCCATGAACTGGCTGGGTAATTCCACGGCATCCCATTCCACGCCGTTGATGCCGCCAATGGAGGGTAGATTTATTTCGGTGAGAAGAAGGTGCAGGGCATGACCGAACTCATGGAACAGGGTCAGCACGTCTTGGTGGGTGAGCTGTGCAGGCTTGCCTTCCGTGGGCGGTGCGAAGTTGCACACCAGGAAAGCGATGGGGATCTGGTGCATCTGAGCGTCGTCGAAGCGACTTTGGCAGACATCCATCCAAGCCCCACTGCGCTTGTTTTGGCGTGCGTAAAGATCGAGGTAGATACCGGCGAATATGTGTCCATTGCTGTCTTTAACGTCGTAGTAATGCGTGTCTGGATGCCAGGTGTCGACATCTTTACGCAACGCCAGGGTGATGCCATAGAGGCGCTGTGTCATTGCCCATAGCCCGTCGATGACTGCCGGTAGCGCGAAGTAGGCTTTAAGTTGCTCCTCATCCAGGGCATAGTCGCGCTTGAGCAGTTTTTCAGCGGCGTAGCGGACATCCCACGGTGCCAGTTGATCGATCCCCAGTTCCTTGTGTGCGAATGTACGTAGTTCGGTCAGTTCACGTTGTGCCACGGGTTTAGCACAGGCGATCAGGTCGTCCAGAAATACCATTACTTCAGTCGGGGAATTGGCCATCTTGGTGGCCAGCGATTCCTCTGCAGCGTTGGCAAAGCCAAGCAGCTGGGCAGCCTCATGACGAAGTGCCATGATCTGCTCAATACGCGCGGAGTTGTCGTATTTTCCGGCATGTGGACCTTGGTCGGAGGCGCGCGTCTGGTATGCCCAGTACACGCGCTCGCGCAGGCTGCGGATGTCGGCATAGGTCAGCACTGCCTGCATGCTGGGTTCTTTAAGGGTGACTAAAAAGCCTTCCAGTCCTTGTTCTCCGGCGTATTGGTGCAGTACCGCACGATCAGATGCAGGGAGGCCGCCAAGCGCTTTCTCGTCGGTTAAATGTTCGTGCCAGGCGTCGGTAGCATCGAGCAGGGCGTTGGAGAATGCGGTAGCAAGTTTGGACAGTTCCACGCCAATGTGCCGGAAACGTGTACGCGCTGGCTCTGGCAGCGTTATACCGGCCAGTTTGAAACGGCGCAGTGTGTGTTCTACCAGCGCGCGCTGTGGCTGGGGGAGCACAGCGAAGTCATCTTCCTCGGCCAGTGCCTGTACGGCATCGTGTAAAGCACGGTTCTGCCCCAGTTCGAGCCTGTGCTGGGTGAGTTTTGCCTCAGCGGGTCCATAGGCCTTGCGTAGCGCTACGCTGTCGGCCACGCCATGCAGGTGCACGACAGGGGCCCATGCGCGCTCCAGCTGCTGTTCTAGTCGCTCAGTGCCGAGCATCACATGCCTGAAATCATGCGGCTTACCAGTGGCTGTGAGGGTGTCGATACCGGCACGGAAACGGGCAAGGACCGCATCGATGGCGGGTGTTACGTGTTCAGGACGGATGCGGGAAAATGCCGGCAGTGCGTCGTCGCCAAGCAGTGGGTTGTCTGGGTGCATGAGTAGTCCTCGTATTCGGAGAAAAGCGTGACGAGGATGTGCTATAAAAGCAAGCGTGGCGAAGTGTTTTTGCTTGTCTTCGTTGTGCTACGGGGGTTGTGCTATGGGGAACAATTTTGTCATGCGGTGTATCATCGGCGCATGCTGCCCGAACACCTGATCGGCCAGATTACCCGCAATGTATTGTTCGCACACTTGAGTGGCGCGCAATATGAGGCGCTCGCGCGCCAGCTGCACTGGATGTGTCTGCCTGGTGGTCAGCCGCTGTTTTTCCTCAATGAGCCGGCTGATGCCCTGTACATACTGGTTAGCGGTAGTTTGGGTGTGTTTGACCGCTCTACCATGCTGATGCACCAGATTGGTCCTGGTGAATGTGTGGGCGAGATGAGTCTGCTCAGTGGAAAATCACACCGGTTTACGGTGAAGGCACTGCGTGACTCAGAACTGTTACGGCTCGACCGGCAGGCTTTTGAAACCCTGATTAACCGTCATCCGGGTGCCATGCTAACTGTGGCGCGGCGTGCGATTATGTGGCGGCGTACGCGCCAGACTTATGCCACGAACAAACCGCGTACCTTTGCTATTTTGCCGGTTGATAGTTCTGTGCCGGCTCGTGAACTGGCAACGAAACTGGCCCGGGCACTTGAGCCTATGGGTCGTTGCACACTGATTGACGCGGCCATTGGTGCTACGCGTAACAGTGACTGGTTCGCCCAGCACGAAGCCGCCAGCCGCTTTGTCATTTATCTGGATACTGATGGTCATCCGTGGTGGCGGCAACGTTGCCTGCGTCAGGCGGATGTCCTGCTTCTGCCGGTGCATGCGCAAACTGAGGCTAGAAAATGGCCCGAAATGACGCTGGATTTTCCTTCGCAGGTGCGTCATCGGCCACGACATTTGCTGTTGCTGCATCCGAATGGACAGTTCGTGCACGGTGCGGCACAGCGCTGGCGTGCACAGTTTCACGGCAAAATGAAGCACCATCACCTGCATGCCGAGGATGATTTCGCCCGTGTTGCCCGTCTGATCAGTGGTCATGGTCGTGGGTTGGTGCTCGCCGGTGGGGGTGCTCCTGGTCTTGCTCATCTTGGGGTGGTCAAGGCGTTGCGCGAGGCTGGCTATCGTTTCGATGCGGTGGGTGGTACCAGCATGGGGGCTATCGTTGGGGCGAGCGTTGCCATGGATTGGGATACCGCGGCGATGATGCGGATTTACCACGAAGCCTTTGTACGAGGTCGTCTGGTGTCGGACTGGACCTTGCCGCTGGTGGCGTTTACCCGCGGGCGTCGGGCCAGCCGCATGCTGCGTACGGTGTTTGGTGACATGGGCATTGAAGATATGCCGTTACCTTACTTTTGCATCTCTACCGACCTTGCCGAGGAAAACCGCGCTGTGCATCGCTGTGGGTTACTGCGCCGGTGGTTGCGTGCGTCTAGCGCCATTCCCGGCATTTTGCCGCCGCTGCTTAGTCGCGGTCACGTTTACGTTGATGGCGCGCTGCTTGATAATTTTCCGGTTGATGTGATGGCCGACGACGGCATTGACCACATCACTGCGGTCAGTATTCACTCCAGTCCTCCGTTGCGTGCTCATCTGGAAGCGAGCTTCACACCACCCTGGTGGCGTGTGCTATACCATACGCTGAGGCGTGATGACCGTAGATGGCCCAGTTTACTGTCCACGCTGGAACATTCACTGCTGGTTGAGAGTAAGCAACGTTTCGAATCTCGCCGGGAACTGGCTAGCTTGCTGATTACCCCATCGGTGGAGCATATCGGTCTGCTTGACTGGATGCGTTGGGATCAGATCGTGGCCGCTGGTTATCGCGAGGCGGTCAAGGTGCTGGATGCGCCTGCTGCTAGTATTGATGAATCGTTCAGTACATTGGCAGACACAGAAAGAACAAAAGGGGCGGGTTATGGGTAAGGCAGTGTGTAGCGGTGACTCTCGCCGGAGAGCCTGGATTATGAATTTGCGCAGTTATCAAGGTATCACGCCCATCCTCGGGGAACGAGTGTATGTCGATCCTTCAGCCACAGTGATTGGCGATGTGGTGCTGGGTGACGATGTGTCGATCTGGCCAGGAGCGGTGCTTCGCGGTGACGCGCAACCCATTCGCGTCGGCAAGGCAACTAATATCCAAGATGGTGCCATCATCCACGTAACACATGCTGGACCCTATGGGCTAGGGTTTCCATGCCTGATTGGTGAGGGTGTCAGCATCGGTCATGCTGCTGTGGTACATGCCTGTACTCTCGGCAACTACTGCCTGGTTGGCATGAACGCCAGAGTTCTAGATGGTGCGGTAGTCGCTGATTATGGTTTTGTTGGTGCTGGCGCCCTGGTACCACCCGGCAAGGTCGTGAGCGAGGCTGAACTGTGGCTTGGCAATCCGGCGAGGTGTGTGCGCAAGCTTGACGATAAGCAGATGGAGCAGTTGCGCTATTCGGCCAGGCACTATGTGGAACTGAAAGACAGCTATCTTGCCGCCAACTAAAAATTCGGCGGGCTGCTGCGACCGTGTCGTGAAATTTCTCAGCATGTGCTGCGCAGTGCTTGATAGACTGGCTCGGTGGCGGGACGCAGGCCATGCCACAGCTCGAACGCATCGGCAGCGGTTTCGACCAGCATGCCCAGGCCGTCGAGCGTTCGCCTCGCGCCGACTGCTTGGCTCCAGTCCAGAAAAAGCCGTGCCGATGCACCATAGGCGAGGTCGTAGCACACGGTATGCGCACCGATCAACGTAGTGGGTAGATTGAGCGATTGCTGGAAAACCCCTGCTGAGGTGGCGTTGATGATGATATCAACCGGGCCGATAGTGGCCAGATCCTGCCAGCACCTCGTGCCCACACGAGCAACGTCACCGATCATATCGGCCAGGGTATCGGCTGCAGCTGGGCTGCGATTGACAATGGTCAATGAGGCGATGCCCGTCTCCAGCAGCTGCCAGGCGACACCACGTGCCGCGCCGCCGGCGCCCAGAAGCAGCAGGTGTTTCCCGCGCAGCTGGAGCGCATGGCGCGCACTGAGGTCACGCACCAAACCGGAACCGTCTGTGTTGTGTGCTGCCAGCTGCCCACCCGCCAGCAGGGTCAGCACGTTGACGCAACCGGCACGCATGGCTGTGCGGCTACATTCATGGGCCAGAGCACGGGCCGCTGCCTTGTGCGGTAAGGTGACGTTGGCACCGTGGCCACCCTCATTAGTAAAGAAATGGTGCACGGTGGTGCTCAGCGCCTCAGGGGTGGCGTCAATTGTTTTGTAACTTAGTGTTATACCCGTCTGTGCGGCGAAGCATTGGTGGATACGTGGCGATTGGCTGTGCGCAATGGGATGGCCAAAGACGGCATAACAGGAAGGCTTTGACATGGTTAGGGCTTAGGTGCGTAAGGGGGCGGGGTCCCAGTGCGACGGCTCGATGATGCCAGAAAGGGAGTGTTCCTTGGTATCATGTGGCTATGGTATAACACGCCGCACGGGAGTGACAGATGGAGATGATCGCGATAGCGTTAACTGCGCTAGCGGCACTCATTCTCGTTTGTTCTGAGAGCATCGGGCAGAAGAAGGATTCATTTTACTTGAAGGAAGGAAGTGCAGATGCGTTTAAAAAAAACCATTTCAACCATTGGGATGTTATCCACCTCGCTCGGTTGCATGGTGGGTTCGGGTTGGCTGTTTGGTGCTTTTTATGCAGCCCAGATTGCAGGTCCCGCAGCAATTATCAGCTGGGTCGTGGGTGGTGTGCTCATCGTCTTCATTGCGCTAACTTTTTCAGAGTTGTCGTCCATGCTGCCAGTGGCCGGTGGTATTGCCCGGTATGCGCATTTCACCCACGGCCCGGTAGTTAGCTTCTGTATGAGCTGGCTGGCCTGGTTGTCCTGTGTGGCGGTGGCTCCGACCGAATTACAATCGATGTTGCAATACGGCACGCATTTTTTTCCATGGCTCATGCACAAGAAGGGCGGATTGCCGGTGTTAAGCTTGCCCGGCTATGTTGTGGCCAGTGGGTTGATGCTGGTGTTGACCTGGCTCAATATTCTGGGCGTTAAATTCCTGACCAAACTGAATAGTTTGATGACGCTTTGGAAGGTTGTTATTCCCTTACTGGTGGTATTGATTATCGCTTATACGAAATTTTCCCCGGGTAACTTTGTGAGTCATGAATTTTCACCGGGTGGTCTTCACAGCATTCTTTGGGCGTTGCCCACGGCGGGTATCGTCTTTTCCTTCCTGGGCTTTCGTGAAGCAACATCTCTGGCGGGTGAAGCCGCGAAACCAGAACGTTCCCTGCCGATTGCCGTGATCGGTTCGGTACTTATCTGTACCTTGCTTTATGTTCTGATCCAGGTTGTGTTTATCGGTGCCCTATCCACCGGTTCGCTTGCCCATGGCTGGCAACATCTCACGTTTCATGGTGATACCGGGCCATTCGCCGGCATTGCCAGAGGGCTGGGACTTGGCTTTCTGGTCTTGGTTATTTATGCCGATGCCAGCATGTCACCTTTTGGTTCGGCCATGATATACACAGCAACCACAGCGCGTCTGAATTATGCCATGTCAATGAACCGTTACACGCCTGTGGCCATGCTGAAACTCAATAGCAAAGGCGTGCCGGCACGTGCCATACTGGTTAATTTTATGGTTGGCATGTTAATGCTTTTACCGCTGCCTACTTGGCAGCAGCTGGTTGGTTTTCAGTCAATTGCCATCGTACTGGCCTACGGTGTCGGGCCTGTTGCGTTATTGACGCTCAGGGAGCAGGCACCAGAACTTGATCGCCCCTTTCGCCTGCCAGCGAGTAGAATGCTTTGTTTTATCACTTTTTACGTGTGTAATTTACTGGCTTACTGGACGGGCTGGGAAACCATCTGGCGTTTGATGCTGGCCATTGTCCTGGGACTGGTTCTTTTCAGTTGGTACCGTAGGCGCATTAAAGACGATGTTTCCATTACAGATCGTTCAGCCCGTTGGCTGCCTCCTTATTTTCTGGGGATGGCGGTGATTAGCTATTTGGGCAATTTTGGTGGTGGCCTGGGTATCATCGGTTTTGGTTGGGATTTTATTGTGGTTGCCCTCTTTAGTGTTGTGGTTATGGTATATGCTTATCGTTCAAGCCTTGATAAAATCAGCGTACAAAGGCTTTTATACTCGGATGAGGAGCTGATTCTGCTACTAAAGGTAAGGCCATCCTGAAACGAGTCTGGACGGAGATGGGTGCGACCTGATTGTCTCGACGATTAAGGCATACAGGTATTTTTACGGTTAACAAACCTTTTTATACAGGCTGTAAGCGTTTTTTTGTTGGCAGTCGTTAGCGTGTCCCCCCACACTGGGCGGCTTTTTTGTGGAGTTTAGCTTGTGTCCGAGACCATCATTCGACATCACTGGAGTGGTGACGAAATCGCTGCATTGTTTGCGTTGCCGTTTAACCAGTTGCTGCATCGCGCGCATGAGGTGCATCGCACACACCATGATGAGAACGCAGTGCAAGTGTCCACGTTGTTGTCGATCAAGACTGGGGGCTGTCCGGAGGACTGTGCCTACTGTCCGCAAGCGGCACGCTATGACACCGGTGTGCAGGCACATAAATTGATGAGCGTAGATGCTGTCCTGGTGCGCGCCAAGGCTGCCAGGGAGGCCGGTGCCAGCCGCTTCTGCATGGGGGCAGCGTGGCGTGGACCCAAAGACCGCGATATCGCCAGGGTGGTCGAGATTGTGCGTGCGGTGAAATCCCTTGGGCTCGAGACCTGTGCCACACTGGGTCTCCTGGGAGAGGGGCATGCGCAGAAGCTTAAGGATGCCGGGCTTGATTATTACAACCACAATATTGATACTGCACCAGATTTTTACGGCGAGGTCATTCATACCCGTGATTTCCAGGACCGCCTGAACACGCTAAAACAGGTGCGCGAGGCAGGTCTTAAGACCTGTTGTGGCGGTATTGTTGGCATGGGGGAGACGCGCGCGCAGCGTGCTGGTTTGTTGCAGGCGCTGGCCAATCTTCCCGCCCACCCCCACTCGGTGCCGATCAATCATTTGGTTGCGGTTGCGGGTACACCTCTGGCCGATGCGGAAAAGCTTGATCCTTTTGAATTTGTGCGTACCATTGCCGTGGCACGTATCCTGATGCCATGCTCTGTTGTGCGCCTCTCCGCCGGTCGCCAGAAGATGGACGACGCTGTACAGGCCCTGTGTTTTTACGCTGGTGCCGGTTCGATTTTCTACGGTGAAAAACTTCTCACCACAGATAACCCGCAGATGGAGCGTGATCAGGCATTGTTCCAGCGACTTGATCTTTACCCTGTGGAAAGTAAAAGTATGGAAGAGACTGTGATCGTGCGGGCAGATAGCATGATGATGACGGATAGGTGCGCACACGAAAGCTGTGAGGAAGCAGCTTGATCCGCTTGAACCTGCGTGGTTTACACCGCTTTCTGTCAGTCTGGCTTCTGCCAGGCAGACAGAATTGTGTTAGTCGATCAAACCGCGCCGGGCCAGCTTAAACCTTTTATGGTTCGTAGCCAACTCCTGGAGCGTCTTGCTGCGCGCACTTATCAGCGTGCGCAGGTGCATTTATGGCGTCAGCCGCGCGTCATGGAGCGTATCAATGGCCCATGGCTGAACATCGCTGGGCGTTGGCTACTTGGCTTTTGTAGTAATGATTATCTGGGACTTGCACAGCATCAGCAGGTGATCACCGCGCTCAGGTGTGCTGCTGATACTAGTGTGGGTGCGGCCTCTGCCCATATGGTGTGTGGCCATCGCCGGGAACACGCGATGCTGGAGGAAACCTTGGCTGAGTGGACTGGTCGCGAGCGCGCCTTGCTGTTTTCCACTGGCTACATGGCTAATATTGGGGTTTTGCAAACCCTGCTTCAGCGCGGTGATCTGTGTGTGCAGGACAAGCTGGTTCACGCCTGTCTGCTTGATGGCGCGCGCCTGTCTGGTGCTGAACTCAAGCGTTACCCGCACCTTGACCTTGCTGCTGCCGAACGCCAGCTGCAAAGTCGCCCGGGCACCTGCGCCCTGTTGGCCACCGACGCGGTATTTAGTATGGACGGCGATATGGCACCACTGTCCGAACTGGCTGCACTTTGTACACGTGAGCGTGCAACGTTGATGGTGGACGATGCCCATGGTCTGGGTGTGCTCGGTGCTCAGGGTGCCGGTAGTGTGATAGCTTCTGGGCTTGCGCAGAACGATGTGCCGATATTGATGGCGACACTTGGCAAGGCATTGGGTTGTTGTGGTGCCTTTGTGGCCGGATCGGGCGCACTTATTGAAGGGCTGGCGCAGTTTGCGCGTTCTTTCCTTTACACCACCGCCATGCCTCCTGCGCTGGCTGAGGCTGCGCGTATTGCCGTAACGGTTGTGCGGCGTGAACCTTGGCGCCGTGAGAAACTGCGCAGCTTGATTAAGCGTTTTCGTGCGGGTGCGGCTGCCCTTGGATTACCATTGTTGCCCTCGGCAAGTGCCATTCAACCCTTGCTTTTGGGCAGCGCACGCGCCACGCTGGCCGCCGCAAAGGCGTTAGAGTTGCATGGTCTGCTGGTTGGTGCGATCCGTCCGCCGACCGTTCCCACGGGTCGGGCGCGGCTGCGCATTACCCTGTCGGCATTGCATAGTGAGACCGATGTGGATCGTCTGCTTGATGCGTTAGCGCTCTGTAAAGCTGTCTGCTGACGTGTTAGCGTGGGTCAGTGGCCTATCGTTTCCGGTGTCTTGCCAGGTTGTCTGCATGTTGATCGATTGTCGTACGCTGTTAACAAGAAAGCTGTTTCACATCTTGCCGTCATGCCTTAACTGCATGGGGAGCATCGTCACGTGCTGACCTTGATCTTGCTTTTTGCCAAGACAGAGCAGGCATGTCGCTGATGCTTCACATTGAGCGATTTGGCCGTGGTCAGTTGCCGTTGGTGATGATTCATGGATGGGCTATGCACGGCGGCTTTTTCGCGCCTCTTATCGAGGCACTGGCCGAGCAGTGCACCTTATATGTGGTTGATCTTCCTGGCCATGGTCATTCACGGGATTGCCCACTACCGCTGGCGCTTGCTGAGTGTGCTCGAGCCATTGCCGCCGCCACGCCACCGGCGTTTTGGCTGGGCTGGTCGCTGGGCGGTCAGGTGGCCTTGACTGCCGCCCTGGAAAATCCGCATCAGGTGCGTGCCTTGGTGATGTTCTGTGCCATACCACGCTTTTTGCGTGCAGCAGACTGGCCGCACGGCAACGATGCCGTGCTGATTCAAAAGCTTGCCAGTGACCTTGACACCAATTATGACGCAACCCTTGAGCGTTTCATGGCGTTGGCGGCTATGGGCAGTACCCAAGCGCATCTGAAGTTGCGTCAGCTGCGCGCCAGCGCCTTTGCTCGCGGAAAACCGACCATGCGTGGCTTGCAGGAAGGTCTACGTATACTCGAGACTACCGATCTGCGTGCACAACTGGCGCAGCTGTGCGTGCCTAGTATCTGGATCGCCGGTCAGCGTGATCGATTGGTGCACCCGCGCGCGATGCAGGCCGCTGCCATGGTAGCGCGTGGCGACTTCAGCGAAGTGGCGCATGCAAGTCATATGCCGTTCTTTGACTATGCCAAGGTTGTGGCGGATATATTGCAGCCTTTGCTGCACGGGTTGATGGTCGCGGCATGAGCAATTTCCGAGTTGATAAAAGGCAGCTCCGTCGCCATTTTTCCGCAGCGGCGCAGAGCTATGCGCAGCACGACACGCTACAACGTCAGGTGCAGACACTATTGCTGGAGCGGCTGGATTTTTATCTTGAACTGCCGGCGCGCGTAGTAG
Organism: Rhodanobacteraceae bacterium; assembly: GCA_012270595.1. Lineage (GTDB taxonomy): Bacteria > Pseudomonadota > Gammaproteobacteria > Xanthomonadales > Rhodanobacteraceae > Rhodanobacter_A. The sequence goes on from JAAXIA010000078.1 coordinate 11,031, forward strand.
ACGTGGGAGCGGGGCCTGGTCGAGGTAGCGCCCAGCTTAAAAAACGCTGGCCCAAGGCACAGGTGCTGGCATTGGATAACGCCTTGCCGATGCTACGCGCCGCGCAACGCCAACCTGTCTGGCGTAAAAGCTTTCAGCGTGTGTGCGCCGATGCGATGCAACTGCCGCTGCCCGACCATTGTGTGGACGTGCTGCACGCCAATTTGTGCTTTCAGTGGATTGACGAACTGGATGCGCTTCTTGGCGAATGTATGCGTGTATTGAAAGAGAATGGTTTGCTGGTGTTTTCCACCTTGGGGCCTGATACGCTCAAGGAGCTGCGTGCCGCCTGGGCTGTGGTTGATAACCAGGTGCATGTCAGCCAGTTTCTTGATATGCACGATATTGGTGATGCCATGCTCCGTGCCGGGTTGCGCGACCCGGTGCTGGACGTAGAGCGTTTTACCTACACCTACAGTGAACCACGCGAACTGCTGCAAAACTTGCGGGGATTGGGCGCGACCAATACTGCAGCTAACCGTTCCCGTAGTTTGCTTGGCAGGGGGCGTTACCGTGCCATGCTTGCGGCTTATGAAACCATGCGTGTGAACGGGCGCATTCCCGCCAGCTGGGAAGTGGTTATGGCCCATGCCTGGGGCCCGTCGTCCGGGCAATCGCGGCGTCTTTCCAGCGGTGGTGAAATAGCCAGTTTCTCTATCGACACACTGCGTGGTTCACGGCGGCTGTGAGGGTATCACGCCGCACGGGCGGAAATTCATGACGATGAAGGGATTCAAGAAAATTATCCCAAAAGGCTTGCCACCCGTCATTGACCTATGCAACAATCAGCCCCAATATCATTTTCGTTCTCCTTGGTTGGTTTTTTTTTGGGCTCGGTCTTCCTTTTGGATTGGATTTCCATCTCTGCGCAAGAAAGCATTTATTTTCCGGCTTCTTGCGCTTTTTTTTTATCTAAGAAAAGTGTGTAGTATGGGCGTTTGCTATGCACGCCGTCAAAGAATTTATCGTCATGCAGTGTAATCTTCATGAGTTCGCGCGCGGGAATGTCCTGGCTCGGGAAGGTCTTAAGGGCCACTAGCCGCTCCATGTCAGCGGCGTGCGGTAGATCTCTGCTGCCACACCCATAGCTGGTGCCGGTCATGTAGGTTGCATATGGTATGCGTTTAAGGGAGCGTAAGTGTTATGCAAATTTCAGGAAGTTCTTGCTGCTTTATTGTTTGCCGGTTACGCTACGCTGGCGTTCTATCCGTTAGCGCTTGTTTTTTTGGGGGGGGAGTGTATATTTTGACGCGGTGCCATTTATTTCCTTGTCATCAGTTTGTCTTGTTGGTAGAGCAAAGGTGCCCTGGTCATTAATATCAACATCAACGGACTTTCATTTATCGCTGGCAGCATTATTATCAATCGCCTGAATCTACCGGTCGTAAAACCGCGCAAATTTTTATTGCGCGGTTTATGGGTTGGCTTGGTCGCGTGCTCGTGGCATTTGTTTTGTATGTGCTTAACTGAAGCAGGCTAATACGGGGGTGGGTATGAACCTTTTTGGCATTGACCATCTGAAACGCTGGCTCCCCTTGTTGTGTGCGTTCTTTCTTGCGGACAATGTTATCGGAGTGCGCTTTGTCGATGCATCCGGTGACGTTCCGACCAGGTGTCGTCATGACCGCTTATGTTATGTGTCATCCAGTAAGGCCAGTGATATCCATTTTTACTGGGATAACGACAAGACAGCGGCAAAAAAATTGTTGACTGTGAGCTTTAAGGTGAATGGCGAAACCGTGGCAAAAAGAGCTGGGAGCAGTTTTAACAGTTTCTGCTATAAGGGGCTTAAACCTGGTGAATCCTACCAGTTTATGGTGAGTTGGAAACTAAAACCGGTCGCAGGGTCTTCCGTTTATCGGGAGCCTTATTACATTGATTCTTACCGTATCCATGTCCGTGTCCCCAACCATTATAAGCCCTATGCCTATTATCACATTGGCGATCAGGTGCAAGACAAGGAGGGACGCGTTTATTGCGCGCTACATAATTATCAGGGCCATGGTGATACCAAATGGTTCAAGACTGGGGCACTGTGGAAGCAATGCAGCCTGAAAATACGCCTGTCTTGAGGAAAGCGAAGGCGCAAAACAATGCTTGAAGGACAGGTGGCTGGGCTATGGTGACTATCGTTCTCCGGTGCGCTTATGTTGCTGTGTTGCTGTGTTGCTGTGTTTGTGAGATCGAGTGGCTTCTTGCAGCGCCTCATGGGTAGCTTGCAAGGTATCGGTTATATCCTGCTGCGAATGGGCGCTGGAAAGAAAGCCGGCTTCGAAGCTACTGGGTGCGAGATATATCCCACGCCTTAGCATGGCGTGAAAGAAACGGGCAAAGATCCCGCTGTCGGTGGCGGTGACCTGGCCCAGGTTGATGGGCATGGAGCGGCTAAAAAACAGGCCAAACATGCCACCCACATGGTGGGCGTGAAATGGCACGTCGAGATCGTCAGCTACCGTTTGCAGACCGTCGCACAGCTGTTTTGCCCGCGCTGCCAGCGCGTCGTAAAAGCTGGGTGTCTGGATAAGTTTCAGCATGGCAAGCCCTGCTGCCAGTGCAACAGGGTGGCCGCTAAGTGTACCGGCCTGGTAGACAGGGCCGTTTGGTGTGACCTGCTCCATGAGTTCACGTCGCCCTCCGTAAGCACCGACTGGCATGCCACCACCGATGATTTTTCCAAAAGTGGTCAGATCTGGCGTTACCCCATACAGGCTTTGTGCGCCGCCTAGTGCGACACGGAAACCAGTCATTACCTCGTCGAAGATCAGCACGACCTGGTATTGGGTACACAGTGCGCGCAAACCCTCGAGGTAACCAGGAAGTGGTGCAATACAGTTCATATTCCCGGCAATGGGTTCGACAATTACTGCAGCAATATCCTCGCCGCATTCGGTAAACAGTTGCTGCGCAGCAGGTAGATCGTTATAGGGCAGGGTAAGTGTCAGATCGCTGCTTGCCCGGGGGACGCCGGGTGAGCTAGGCACGCCCAAGGTAAGTGCGCCGGAACCGGCCTCTACCAGGAAACTATCGGCGTGACCGTGATAGCAACCCGCAAACTTCAGGATGCCTGTGCGGCCTGTGGCTGCACGGGCCAGGCGGATAGCCGACATGGTCGCTTCAGTGCCGGAGCTTACCATGCGTACCATCTCTACTGAGGGCACGAGAGTGCTGATCGTTTCGGCTATGCGCACTTCTGCCGGACAGGGCGTTCCAAACGAGAGGCCGTCTGTCACCGCTTGCTCCACCTCTGCGCGAACGGCAGGATGATTGTGACCCACGATCATGCTGCCCCATGAACCTACGGAGTCGATGTAGCGGTTGCCTTCCTCATACCATAGATACGCACCATCGGCATGCGCGGTGAAAAAAGGTTCACCACCCACTGCTTTGAAGGCGCGCACTGGTGAGTTCACACCGCCGGGCATCAGGGAAAGGGCACGCTGGAATAGCTGGTAGTTAGTGCTCATGGGTGCTCTCGTTGGTTGGCATAGAGTTGCGCGAAGTGCTGCGCCGTCGCATATACGTTTGAAGCCTGGAACAGCGCGGAAATCACGGCCAGCCAATCGGCACCGGCGGCAACCAGTTGTGGCGCGTTATCCTCAGTGATGCCGCCGACAGCCACCCGAGGCAAGCCTAGCTGCGCGCTTTCTCGCAGCAGGGCGGGTATGGCGCGTGCTGCCTGCGGTTTGGTCGGCGAAGGAAAGAATGCACCGAAGGCTATATAGTCGGCCCCTGCCGCCTTGGCTGCGCGCGCGCGGTTCATGGAGTCATAGCAGGAAACCCCGATGATAGCACCCTCACCAAGGTTGGTTCGCGCAGCATCTATGCTCTGGTCATCTTTGCCTAAATGTACCCCGTCGGCACTGATGGTGCAGGCCAGGGCGATATCATCGTTGACGATAAACTTTGCCCCATGCTGGTGGCAAAGCTGGCACAATGCGCTGGCTTCGGATTGGCGGCGAATCAGGTCATGGGTCTTGTCCCGGTATTGCAGCCATTGCGCGCCGCCGCGCAACGCTTGTTCGGCTACTATGAAAAGATCGTTACGTGGACCATCCGTAATGGCATACAAACCACGGGAGGGTAGGGGGGACATAAGACAGAGAGGTTGCAGCCTTCCGTTAGAGGCTTGCGTTGGAAGGAACGAATTGCGAAAGTACGCAGTTTACAGCAAAAAGGTAATGTATCGATGGATCAGGATAACACTATGGCCCTGTGCAAATGGATGTGTGTTGTATGTGGATATATTTACGATGAAGCGTTGGGGCTTCCCGGGGAGGGTATCGCAGCGGGAACGCGTTGGGAAGATGTGCCGGATACCTGGACCTGCCCTGATTGTGGTGCAATCAAGGAAGATTTTGAGATGGTTGAAATCGACTAAAAGCCTCACTCCTACACCAGACAGAGCAGCAGCCTGTAGGCTAGTCACCTAGGGACGATGGTAGCTATTTTGCAGTCCGGTGCCGATATTTGAACAGCAGAGCGAACAGCACGGCTATCACCAATGCGTAGGCGGCAAAGCTTAGCCAGATGCCGCGCCAGTTCTTGCAAACTGCCACCAAGACGTTGCAGGCGTGGTAAGTGAAAAAATGGTCGATGAGCAGGCCGGAAAAGAGACCACCCAACATGGCACCAATACCGTTGGTCATCAGCATGAACAATCCTTGCGCACTGGCACGGATTTTTGCATCGACCTGGGTTTCAAGAAATAGCGAGCCGGAGATATTGAAAAAATCGAATGCCATGCCATAAATGAGGCACGAGAGCACGATCATCCACAACCTGCCAGCAGGGTTGCCGAAGGCAAACAGGCCAAAGCGCAATGCCCAGGCCAGCATGCTCATGATCATCACCGTCTTGATACCAAAACGCTTGAGAAAAAATGGAATAACGAGGATGAATGCGGTTTCAGAGAACTGCGAGATGGAAATGACAATAGCCGCATACTTCACCGTCAGCAGATGGCTATAGGCCGGTATCTTGGCAAAGTCCTTGAGAAAAACCTGGCCGTAGGCATTGGTGATCTGTAACGCGACGTACAGGAACATGCAAAAGATAAAGAATACCGCCATGTTTGGCTTTTTAAATAAAATAAACGAGGTAAATCCCAAGCGGTCACTCAGTTTGCGTTCTTGTTCAGGGTTGGTGCGTGGGGGGCACTTGGGCAGCGTGAAGGCGTACAAACCCAGAAGCAACGAGCAGGAAGCCGAGATAAAAAATTGG